>CAJQOR010000417.1 GCA_905479965.1 uncultured Rhizobiaceae group bacterium
CATCAATATCAGGTGGCTCATTACGTTCTGGAGAAATAAATCGCTCAAACAAAAGGTCAACTTTATTGGGGTTCACATCGGTAATTTGCAAACAATAACACACAGTGGAATTGGCCGCGGACCCACGGCCCTGACATAATATATTTTGGCTGCGCGCATAACGCACAATATCCCATACCGTTAGAAAATAGGGCGCATAATCTAACTGCTTTATCAGTGCCAATTCATGTTCAATTTGATCAATTATTGCTTTTGGAACGCCATCTGGATAACGATCCTTAGCACCTTGATAGGCAAGTTCAGTTAGAGTTTCCTGAGGTGTGCCAGTACCAAACTTCTCATCAGGATATTGGTATTTCAACTCATCCAGCGAAAAACCTAATTGTTCCGCAAACTTGGTAGAATTTACAATGGCTTGCGGATATGCCTTTAGAAGATGGCTCATATCTATGCCTGATTTTAAATGGCGCTCTGCGTTTTTAAATAATTGAAAGCCCATATCATAAACGGGCTTATGGTGCTCAATTGCAGACAAGACATCGCGCAAGGGGCGGCGACCGTGCTCATGCATAAAGACATCATTGCTTGCCATTAACGGGATAAATATCTTTTCAGACAATTCTGATAAACACGCAAAACGATATTGATCATGCCCGTCATAATGCGGGATAAGCGCTAAATATATCGCTTCCTTTATATGCTCTTTTAAAAACGCAAGCTCTTCGGTAAACACATCTAGATCATTATGCGCGTTTGCTCCCGGCAGCACACAAAACAGCAGGTGAGTTGACCAATTGACCAAATCATGGCGCGTTAATTGACATGAACCTTTTTCTGATCGCAAGTTACCAATTGTCAAAAGACGGCATAAATGCCCCCAACCTTTGCGATTTTTTGGATATGCTAAAATATCAGATGTGCCATCGCTGAAAACAAGGCGGCACCCGGGATGATAAACAATATCAGCTTCCTTTGCCGCCATGTGCGCACGCACAACGCCCGCCACTGTGTTTTGATCCGCCAAACCAATATGTGTTAAACCAAGCTTTGCTGCACGCACGATCAATTCTTCTGGGTGTGATGCGCCTTTTAAGAACGAAAAATTACTCGCAACACCAAGTTCTGCATAGGGAATGAGCTGCATATTCACGCAAATAACCCATGCATAAACCACCTTGGTAAGAGGCCTTGTGATAAATGCGTTTCACGCTCATAAAGGCCCTGACGGAAAATCCAAAACCTGCGACCTGATTTGTCTTCAAGACGATAATAATCGCGCGTTTGGGCACTTTCACCATCAATCCACCATTCAGCAGCAATGCGCTCTGGACCTTCTGCCCGTGCAACCTGATATTGGCTGCGACGCCATTTAAAACGAATAGGCGGACCTTCAGGCACTTCGGCAATTGCAGTCACAGGTTCAGGGTTTGAAAACAGCCTAATCGGGCGCTCATAGACATTATTTTTCATCATTGGGTCATCAAGCTCTTTATGTTCAATTATGGGTACAAAAGAGGCAGCACGCTCGGGAATAAAACTTTGATGAAAAACAGGTTTTACAACGCTAGTTTTGCCCAAGCGTGCGGTTATCTGATCGGCTAATTGGTGCATGTTGGTTTGAACATTGTTGCCATTTACAAATGAATCTTGAACGTTCGATTTAATAACGGCCTGGATGACACAAAGCCTTATCGTTTCAAATCCTGTCCCTGCATCAGACTCATCATAAATTGCCGCCAACTTTTGCGAAAAAAGTGCCCTAATACGTTTTGCATCACGAGAAGGGGCAGATAAGCCAATCATGATTTTACGCACAACGCCATCCATACGAAATAACAACAGCATAAACTCTTGTCCCGCCTGACCACGCTTTTCTAAATCATGACGCAACGAATTTGATAATTGCTCAATACAAGTTTCAATATCTTCTTGGCGGCCGATGGGTTCAGCTAACCGGCGTTCAACAGACAAATCAGACACAGGCAAATGCGGGGAAACGGGCTCTTCTTCCTGTCCCAAAGCTTGATCAAGTCGCTTTAAAAGCAAAGGGCCAAACCGGCGCATTAATGGTTTTCGAGGAGCCAATATAATATCTTTGACTTTTTTTAACCCAACACGCTCAAGCGCTAACAGCATATCAAGCGGCAAACGCAAAGCAGCCATTGGAAACTGGCGAAATCGCGTTTCGAAATTATTCCAATTCATAATTGCATTTACATGATCTGCGGCATGATCAGAAGGCGCACATTGCCGTGCAAGCCCCCATGCCAAACCAGGCGTGGGGGCAATCGAGCCCTGTGCATAAACACCCAACTTATCAAAACGCGAGACAATATCATTGAGCATTTCAGCTTCGCCGCCAAACAAATGCGCGCAGCCTGTGATATCCAAAAACAGCCCTTGCGGTTTGCCAAAAGGTGCATCAATGCCAATCAACGGCGTATATCGATCCGCCCAATCAGCCAGTGCATTTAAAAACGCCAAGTCAGCAGCATCATCGCTGGGGATAATATCAAGATCGGGGCATATCGCGCGCGCTTCGGTCACCCCTTGCCCTTCTCGCAATCTGTGAGATTGCGCGCTGATATCAAGTGATGCTAACCGCATAGCACCCTTTTGTTTTGCCACACACACCATGGGTGCAAGGTTTTTTAACTCACGCTGTGTTTTATCCAAACGCCAAGATGCGCCCCATCTCAGACGCTTGATCCGATCCGTTGCCAGATAAGGAAACGCCACCGCCAATATCCGGCGGTTGCTCTTGATAAAAATCGACTGCGTTGGAAGAGATGTCTTGATGTCTTGTGATAAAAGAGTGGCTGTCATTGTTCCATTCCAAAATAAACGATTGGGGCGCTGGGTTTTTGCTTTTCTCTAGCGTGATCTGAAATGCAGGATGTGAAAGACTGCTGGCAAACATCTTTTGCGATGGCAGTGTTCGTAATGCCGCCGGCGCTGATTGCACACCAAAACGAAGACGTGCAGCTGTAGCTTCTTCATGCCCTGCTTGCCGCAACAAAAAAAACGGACGACCCGAACTTTGCGCTCTTAAATGCAAACGCCGTGTGCCTGCCATATCAAGATTTTGCGGATTTCCACGCACTTCTAAAATCGTCGCAGCAACTGATTTTTGTTTGGCCGCAAGTTCTGCCACCCAAAGCGCATCATGTAAGGAACGAGGCTGTATAAAAAGACATGTTGCAGGGTTAATGCCTAACGAAACTAACCCGGGCGGATATATATGCCCGCCCTCAAGGCGCGAAGTTGTTTCGCTGATAAAAAGAATCGGCAAGTCTTCGTTGTGCTTTTGCTTTAAAAAGCTTTGCATTTGATGCGCCAAGATCCAGGTAAAAGTGCTTGCAGCACCTGTTTGTCGTGTTTCTTGTGATCGAAACTCTGTGAGAGCAGCAAGGTTTATCCCACCAGAAAGCGCTGTGTCTAAAACTGGATTATCAAATCCAAGAACATTATTATTCTTATTGCCATATTGCGCAGAAAGCGTAACTAAGCCCTCCTCCTTGCACTCATGCTTTCCAGCTGATTTTGCAAAAGACGTGTCATCAAAACGAGCTGTAGATCGATTTTCAATTTTTGCTATCTTATGCCGAAGACAATTCAAGCCCTCGCGCGCTTGATGCTCTCGCATTGCACGTTCACCTATCTCATTTATGTTCACTATTTGTTCTAGTATAGATTCCAGAAGATCAAAAAAGAGTCAAGCATATTTTGAGGAATAAATTCCTTGCGTTGATTCTTAAGCTTAGCGTATCTCTGGCTCATAAAGCGTCACATCAAGCTCTTCGATTTTCTCCATTAGGAAATTTCGTGCATCCCCAATAGCTTGATTATATTGACTAGGGCCGATTTGTTTGAGCATAAAATCAACGACTTCAGCTGCCTGAAATTCACTCAGCTCGTTATCAAATTCATCTTTAAAAAAACCTTGTAATGCACGGGCAACATCTAATTTCCGTTCATCGCTTAATTGTAAACCCATGACATCAACTCCTACAAATCAGTCACCAATCTAAAACTCAGGGCGGGATTGATGCAAGAGGCTTCCAGGTTTTGCCCAAAAAGGTTTTAAATCATCAATCACAAGCGGCGATTTTAAACGCTTTAAAGGACCCAATTCAGTTTTTTCAATCACGGAACAAACATCATCAGTGGTTTCTGCCATAGAATTTTCGTCAAACTGATCACGCTCTGTGATTTTTAAAAGTTCAGCCGTGCGCGCCAGTGATAAACGTGCAGAACACGCTTGGCCATGATCGCGCAATCGCGACAGCCCACGCAAAGCACTCGCTGCGATGAGATAACCCGTTGCGTGATCGAGCGCTTGGACACTCATGGGGCAAGGCTGAAGGTTAGGTTGAGAATTGGGTTGATGATTTTGAGAAATATCCATGCCTTTAGCGGCAATACCGCAGCTCATTTGTACCAAACTATCAAAACCGCGCCTATTGCGCCAAGGACCAGACCAACCATAAGCATTATGGGATATATCAATCAAAGAAGGGTTGAGTTCTCGCAAGCGAGCATCATCAAGGCCAAGGTTTTCAAGCGCATTGGCGCGATAGCCATGGATGAAAACATCCGCTTGCGAAATAAGCGTCTTTAGATGCGCCAGATCTTCCGCGTCTTTTAAATCAAGCGTTGCACAGGATTTGCCAGGCGTCATATCTAAAATATGCTCACCCTCATCCCAGCCTTTTGGATCAATACGCAAAACACTTGCGCCATAATGGGCTAAAAATCTCGTGGCCACCGGGCCTGCTATAATGCGCGTGAGATCAAGAACCTTTAATCCTTGTAGAGGTCTGGTTGCCACAGGCTGATGATTTAACTCCGCGCCTTTAAAATGCTGCCAAGCAATGAGCGGCTCTTTTGATAAGGCGAGCCCCTGTGGATGGGTTGCCCAATCCTTACTATTCATCATTTTTGCCGCAGCACCTCCACTTTTTACGATCATTTCTTCAAGAGCTTCACCTTTATAACGCGCAACTTTATCTGCCATCGCATTACGATCTAAATCACCCAAAACTTGTGTAACGACATTACGATGATGCGGCGCATTGGTGTGTAGGCGAAGAAAACCATCTTGCGTTTGGTAATCACCTGCCAAATCATCCCAAGGTGACGATAATGCCCAACCTTGCGAGCGTAATGAGCTACCAAACCAAAGATAAGCCAAATGCTGATCAACACTAATCTGACCCTCATATTGAGAACCAAATGCATAATGAGCCAGCGCCAATCCAGCCGCTGCGATTGAACTTGACGCCAATGAGGTCACCGCAAACACATCAGATGACGTAACATGATCGTTTTTCACGTGAATCATTAATGCCTGGTACCGATCGTCATCCATGTTGAGAGCATTTAAAATAGGTTTAAGCAGCGCCATTGGGACACCTTTCATAATCTGAACTGTTGATGAAAGGATTTCGACAACTTGACAGATCGTCAAGATTGATCAACATAATCAATATGAAAAAAGATCAAGATGTCTTTACGCTAACTGCAAATGACGTGTGCGAAACGCTCAATATCTCACGCCAAACGCTCTATGCTTATGTCAGCCGCGGTAAAGTTCGAGCTTTAGCGCAACAAGGTGATGCGCGCAAAAGTCTTTATCACGCCCATGATGTTGAAACGCTGCTTGCAAGCAAAAAACGCGGGCGCTCAAGACGTGCGATTGCAAAATCCACCCAGAGCTGGGGCGAACCGGTTTTAAAATCAGAAATCAGCCATATTGATCAAGGAAAGCTCTATTACCGTGGCTATGACGCCATTGAGATGTCCAAAGAAGCGACATATGAAAATGTTGCCAAGTTGCTGATCAACACGGATTTGGGTTTTGATCCGGATTTCAAGTTTGTGCCTATAGAAGGCAAAAACCCATTTGTGAGAATGCTGGCTGCAGCAACGCATATCCTGACAACAAACTACCCCTTAGAAGAAGCTGATCGAAACGGCTTTATACTAAAATCACTGCTGGCAGCCATTTGTCAGACAAAAACACTTAAAAACGAACCATTTCATGTTCACCTGTCAAACTACTTCTCACAGGAGAGTGATTTTGCTGAAATTGCACGACGTTGTCTGGTGCTATGTGCTGATCATGAGCTTAACCCATCTGCATATACCGCCCGTGTTGCAGCATCAGCGCATGCAAGCACCGAAGCCTGTATTTTAGCAGCTCTTGCAAGTTTTTCTGGAACCCGACATGGATCAATGACATCAATGACGCGCTGGTGGGTCGGACGCGCAGCCATGAAAAAAGATGATGATAGGATTAAGTTCATTAAGGGGATCAAACATCCACCAGGATTTGGCCATCCAATTTATCCTAAAATAGATCCTCGCGCTAAAGAGTTGCTCACATATTTTGACATGCCAGATGGCTGGGGTGAGATTATCACGCAAGTTGAAAAAGAATATGGCCTTTACCCCAATATCGATTTCGCACTAGCTGCAATGGAAAAAAGTCTAGGGTTACGACCAAAAACAGGCCAAACACTGTTCGGTTTTGGGCGCGTAATTGGTTGGATTGCCCACACCGAAGAACAGCGTGAAAGCGGAAAACTCATTCGCCCCAGAGCATGGCGTTAAACGTACAAAAATTACGCAAATTTCAATAAATTGTCCAAAGCCTTACGCGTTTTCGCCTGCAATTCTGCTTCACTAGGAACGGACATCACACCAATAGCGCGCCGAATTTGCATATCTCCAATGAGTAAACTTAAATAAAGATTGCCTAATTCATCTATCTCCAGATCACCAAATGTCCCTTGTTCTTTAATCTGAGAAAGGACTTTTGAAATTAAGGGAAAAACACGTTCACGACCAACTTCAGACAAGGCTTTGCCAAGTTCACCGCTGGGATCAGCAGCAGCTGCGCGGTTTAAGGCAATTGCACGATCGCTTGATAAAAGCCGCAGTAACTTCAAACTAATCTCTTCAAGTATTTGCATAGGATCGCGTTGACGATCTAGATCTTGGATCAAGCTTTCATAAACATCATCCGCATTGCGGATCACCATCGCCTGAAACAAACCTTTTTTATCGCCATACCATCGATAAAGCGTTTCATTGGAGGCCTTCGCACGCTTGGCAATCGCGAGCATTGAAATGTTATCATAGCCTTTTTCATCAATCAGCTCGTAGGCGGCCTCTTCGATTAATCGCCGCCGCTCTCTTTGTGCACTTTCACGCATGATCACCTCACTTGACAGATATCGTACATTAAATTACGGATATGTAAATACGTACATTAAATTACGCTTTTGGAGATTTCAATGACTGTATGGCTCAAAACATCGGCTTTCATATCCACGCTTTTCGCAGCCGCAATATTTGGATTTTTCTATGCTTGGGTTAGCTCAACCATGTGGGGGCTTGATCAGATTGACAGCGAAGTTGCCATTCTAGCCATGCAAGGCATGAATGCATCGGTAAGAAACGCCATATTCGGATTGATCTTCTTTGGCACCGCGCCTGCGCTATTTTTAACCGCAGCAATTGCAGCCTCAATGAGGCTAAAAAAGCTCGCGGTGATATTCACGTGCTCAGGATTGATATATCTGTTCGGCGGCGCAGTTTTAACATTTATGATCAATGTACCGATGAATGAGCAACTCGCGCTGGTTCAATTACCGCTATCACCACAAGAGGCAAAAACAATTTGGCAAAGCTATTCTAAAGAATGGCAATTTTGGAACCAGACGCGCACCGTCTTTTCAGGCCTAGCATTTCTTGCAGCCGCCTGTGGGATTTATACCTTGGGGAAAACCACGATCAATAAAGCTTAAGCCATCTTCTTACGCAGCTTCATTTAGTTGCTGCGTAAGGTAAGGTTCTAAATCAAAGGACAATTTCTTGCGCATCGGTGCTTTTTCTCCAAGCACCCGCCAAAACGGCACTAACTCAGACAAAGCTGCGCCATTTTGATAATCTTCATTTGATGCTTCACAAATAATCCGCAAAAAGATGCCTGTTGTTAATGGGCACACAACATCAACATTCATTCGCTCTGCTAATTGCGCCCGCAAAAACTGCGTATCCTTGATCCGCCCTTGTGGAATGGTGGCAATAATATCTGCCACCATGTCAGGAGTGGCGATGAGCATCTTTTGACCAGCCTTCATACCCATCATGTCTTTTCTGACAGGTTTTATTTCATGACCTTTCGCATTTGCAATGTCATATTTCTCGCTCCAGCTTTTTGAAGATTTACCCATCGTTTTCAGCCTCTATACGTTTTCCCAACTCAATTCTTCAACGGCACATGAATTTCAGTGATCAACTCACTTGGAGCTGTATTACGAGGACTATTGAGATATTTCTCAAATGGCGGCGCATCAGCAAATTCATGACCAGCTTCAGGGATCCAAGTTCCATAAAACCAAGTATAGGCTTTAGATAACTCGCCATACGGACCCTTATGAGTAAGGACAGCATACTTCCCGTCATCAATTTTCGAAATCTCAAGCGGTGCAGCAACACTTTGGTCTTCTTTTACAACAGCACCGGCAAATGATCGCAATTCATCAACAGCAACAGACCCCGGGTCGTCATAATAAATACCGATCATCGCAATCATATCTTGAATTGCACCTTGACCAATACAAAGCCCAACAGCTTGCTCAAACTTGCCGCCAATTTCCATATAAGACCCTTTATGCGGCAGGCCAGCGAGGGTTACAGCGTTAATTGTTTTAATCTCAACATCATACATCTTTGCATCTCTTTCAGAACTTGGAACATCATAAACCGTATGATAGCCGCGGTGACGATACTCGCCCGGCGGCATTTCAAAATGGTCTGCGAAAATGCGCGTGAAAGATTGTAAATTAGGATAGCCGTAGCGTTTACCAATGTCTTCGATCGATAAATCTGTTGAAATAAGATCACGGCCCGCAAACTGTAAACGAAGTCGTTTAACGGTTTGCGTGATCGTTTCACCCGTCATACCCGCATAAACACGATGCCAGTGATAAGGTGACAAACAAGCAATATCTGCCAAAGCTATTAGATCAAGATCCTTATCAAGGTTGTTCAGGATGTAATCGGTCACCCGCTCCATCCGATCATGATAATTCACCCAAAGGTGTTGGGCATTTTTACGTTTGTTCATAACCAGTATCCTATTGCAATTTTCACTCGCAAATAAGACGTAACATCACCTTGTTTGACAAATCTTGCTGACTTGATGCAATGATTATTGTTCCCCCAATTTCATATCGGGGGAATAGGTTTTTCCATCCACGTCTTTGCACACGGCCTGACCGCACTGCATGCGGTTCTCAGCCTGATTAAATGTGTAAACTGGCGATCCATGCAGGGTCCATCCATTATTTAAGGCATCAGTGACGCGATGACAAAAACTTGAATCGTCCGGCCCAGACAAAAAACGATATAACTTCATAATAAGAACCCTAATTCGTGATCAATTTCGATTTTGCAACAAGCTTTTCAGCCATTTCCAAATGAAGCCGTTCAATCATTTTACCGTTGAGTTGAATGACACCTGCATCTTCATTTTTCGCCTCTGCAAAAGCATCGATAATGTCTTGCGCTTCGCTCAAGGCATTTTCTTCAATCCCAAACGCCTTATTGGCAAACTCGATCTGGCTCGGATGGATAAGTGATTTACCATCAAATCCCATGGAACGACCGTCTATGCTTTCACGCTCAAACCCTGAAGTATCTTTAAAATCATTATAAACACCATCGATCACATCAAGACCATAAGCGCGTGCAGATAGGACAATCTGACTAAGCCAATTGGACAAATAAGGGCGCCCTTCCTGAGGTTTAACACCTGTTTCCTTCACTAAATCATTCGTTCCGGCAACAAAACAATCTAGTCTTGTGCCCGGAGTTCGGGCAAACCTTGCAATCGAAGCGACATTTAAAATACCGCGCGGAGTTTCAATCATTGCCCATAAGCGCAAATCTGGAGAAGTGTCCATTTCAACCAATGCATCATTAACCTCAATGATATCATCAGCCTCTGAAACCTTCGGCAATAAGATCGCTGACGGCATGATCGCACGCGCAGCTATCAAATCTTCACTTCCCCATGCGCTCGAAAGTGCGTTTATCCGGATCAAGATCTCTTTTTCGCTGCGTTGAATACCATTTGGGAAATTGTCGTTCAAAAATGCGCGTAAAGTCTCGCGCGCTGCAGCTTTCTGGATAGGCAAGATCGCATCTTCTAGATCATAAATGACCACATCGGACGATAAAGAAAGTGATTTCTCTAGCGCACGTTCGTTATTAGCTGGCACATAAAGAACAGACCTTCGCGGTCGAACGGGGCGTACAGCTTCTGGGATCTTAATATTCGACAGGCTTTTATCACTCATATCTATCTACTTTTAAAATTTTTATGCACCAAATAGTCGGTTCTTGACGAGATCAAAACACTGAAAATGGCTATTTCTTTCAAAAAACACTTCTTTTTCTCACATATGTTTGGTAAACGCAGCTACAAACTTCATATGGATGAAAATAATGGAAAAATTCACAACGCTCACTGGTGTTGCAGCACCCTATCCTGTCATCAACATTGACACGGACATGATCATTCCAAAAGATTACCTCAAAACAATTAAACGCACAGGTTTATCTGTTGGTCTTTTTGCCGAATCTCGTTTTAACGAAGATGGCTCTGAAAAACCTGATTTTGTGCTTAACAAACCTGCTTATCGCAATGCAGAAATTTTAGTTGCTGGCGATAACTTTGGTTGCGGTTCTTCTCGTGAACATGCGCCATGGGCTTTGCTTGATTTTGGTATTCGCTGCGTGATCTCAACTAGCTTTGCGGACATTTTCTACAATAACTGTTTCAAAAATGGCATTTTGCCAATTGTTGTCACAGCTGAAGAACTTGAAAAACTTCTCGATGATGCAGAACGCGGTTCAAATTCAACACTCACAGTTGATCTTGAAAGTCAGCAAATCAAAGGCCCAGATGGCGGTACGATTACATTTGATATCGATCCGTTCCGCAAACATTGTTTGCTGAATGGTCTTGATGATATTGCACTCACTCTAGAAAAAGCAGCAGCCATCGACACATACGAAGGCAAATTAGGTGATACACGTCCCTGGGCATAACTTGGGCATAACTTGAGCTTAACTTGGGCGTAACACATATTGCACAATGCATTAGAAAATCACTTTGAGGGTATGACATGCGAAAT
>CAJQOR010000418.1 GCA_905479965.1 uncultured Rhizobiaceae group bacterium
CGACGACAAGTGAGATTGTCGTCGAAAATAATCTGATTCCAGTTTTAAATTCGCTCAGCCAAATCAAATTATGGTATCAAACGGCGACTGATCAAGCTTGCGCCATCCATATCGACACAGGAATGAACCGTTTGGGTCTACGTCCGAACGAGGCTTACAATTGTCTTGATGACCTTAAATCAGTGCCAAAGCTGATTATGAGCCACTTTGCCAATGCGGATGATCCCGAAGATGCCAAAAACCTAACCCAGCTCAAAGCATTTAGTGCCCTCGCCCAAAAATACAACGGTATTGACGCGAGTATGGCAAATTCAGCGGCGACTTTATCAAATCCGCAATCCCATTTTCAACTCACGCGCCCGGGCATTGCCATTTATGGCGGAAACCCTTTTACCAAACGTGCCAATCCGATGAAATCGGTAGTTAAAGCGGAGGCTCGCATCATTGATATTCGTGAGATTTTGCCCGAAGAAACGGTGAGCTATGGCGGCACGTTTGTGGCAAAAGAAACCATGCGCCTTGCGGTTTGCGGCGTCGGTTATGCAGATGGTTACCCACGCACAGTATCCGGACAAGGGGTTCCCCTGCGCGCGCATCTTCCAAATGGTGCACAAGCTTATATCAATGGCGAATTGATTGATTGCGTTGGACGCGTCACAATGGACTTAACCATGTTTGATATCACACAACTACCACTAAACTCGATTAAAATTGGCGATTGGGTCGAGCTTTTTGGTGATCAGATCACACTCGATGATTTTGCGGAGCAATCAGGCACCGTAAGTTATGAAATCTTGACTGGTATTGGTCGCAGATACGGTTTATCCATCTGATTTAAAATCAAAACTTGCTTTCATTTCGTTCATGAAGTAAACGAGAACAAAACATGAATATGATTGAGGTTTCATTTGGCTAAATCACGCACACAATTTGTTTGTCAAAACTGCGGCACCGTTCATGCCAGATGGGCGAGTAAGTGTGATGGTTTCGGTGAGTGGAATACAATTATTGAGGCTGACCCAAAAGGTGGGATCGGTGGTGGACCGGGTAAAACACCCAAAAAAGGCCGTGCGGTAGCCCTCACGACATTATCTGGCGAAATTGAAGACGCACCTCGTATTCAAACAAATATATCAGAACTTGATCGCGTAACAGGCGGTGGGTTTGTGCGTGGGTCTGCCATTTTGGTGGGTGGTGATCCTGGTATCGGCAAATCAACAATTTTAATGCAGGCAGCCGCCGCGCTAGCGCGACAAGGCAACCGCGTAATTTATGTCTCAGGTGAGGAAGCGGTGGCGCAAGTTCGGCTAAGAGCCCAGCGTTTAGGCGCATCCGATAGCGATGTGATGCTCGCAGCTGAAACCAATGTAGAAGATATTCTGGCAACGCTAGCAGATGGTGAGAAGCCTGATTTTGTCATTATTGATTCGATCCAAACTTTATGGAGTGAATTAGCCGACGCTGCCCCCGGAACAGTCACACAAGTTCGCACCGGCGTTCATGCGATGATCCGCTTTGCAAAACAAACAGGCACCGCAATGGTTTTGGTGGGCCACGTCACCAAAGACGGACAAATTGCAGGTCCCCGTGTGGTTGAGCATATAGTGGATGCCGTTTTGTATTTCGAAGGCGATCGCGGACATCACTATAGAATCATGCGTACCGTGAAAAACCGATTTGGTCCCACCGACGAAATTGGTGTGTTTGAAATGTCTGATATTGGATTGCGAGAAGTTGCAAATCCTTCTGAGTTGTTTCTTGGTGAACGCAACACCGCAAGCCCGGGCAATGCTGTTTTTGCTGGCATTGAAGGGACGCGGCCAGTTCTTGTTGAAGTTCAAGCGCTCGTTGCACCATCCTCATTGGGCACCCCGCGCCGCGCCATTGTCGGATGGGATTCAGCGCGCCTTTCAATGATCCTTGCCGTTCTTGAAGCACATTGTGGGGTTCGATTGGGAAGTCACGATGTGTATCTGAATATTGCCGGTGGCTATCGTATCAGTGAACCCGCAGCCGATATGGCCGTAGCTGCAGCACTTGTATCATCACTTGCAGCATCACCATTACCATCTGACTGCGTCTATTTTGGAGAAATTAGCTTGTCTGGCTCCATTAGACCCGTCGCGCAAACGGGTTTACGCCTGAAAGAGGCACAAAAACTTGGCTTTGAAAGTGCCGTCCTACCAAGCGGTTCTGTTGATGTCCCCAAAAATGGTGGAAATTGGCAACAAATCGATTCATTAACCGAAATGGTGGCAAAAATAGCCAGTGGGTCAAGTTCCAACAACCAAGATGTTGAAAATAACGGGGGCGTGGGCTAAACCATTATTGCTCTTGTCGCAGCAACATGGTAGCGGTGCGAAAAAATGCATTCCGGAGTTTAACGCGTATGCCTATTTATCTACTTGATGGAATTGTCATTGGAATTACCCTCGTATCTGCCATGCTGGCAATGGTGCGCGGTTTTTCAAGAGAAGTCCTTGCCGTCGGATCTTGGGTTGCAGCTGCAGCTGCAGCTTTTTTCCTTTATCCATATCTTGAGCCATTTGCGTCTCAATACACATCTTCAAAAGCGCTCGCTGCTATCGGATCAGCCGCTGCGATCTTTTTAGTCACACTGATCATTGTGTCATACATTACAATGCGCATCGCTGACTTTATCATTGATAGTCGCATTGGCGTTCTTGATCGCACACTTGGCTTTGTATTTGGTGCAGCGCGCGGCATATTGATCATGGTCGTCGCCAATGTGTTTTTAAATTGGTTGATGCCAGCAGATAAGCAACCTGATTGGGTAGCCCAGGCCAAATCAAAACCAATGCTCGATTCACTTGGGACAAGTTTAGTGAACGCACTACCTGAAAACGCGGATACATCAATTATAGATACAATACGCGGCAAGACAGAAACCGGCGATACTGACGCCTAGCCCAACATTTAAATCTAGAAGATATAAATTGGATTATAAAATGAAGCCCACCGATTTTTCGAAAACTGAATGTTATCTCGATGAATCGGAGGATGACACGCTGCATGAAGAATGTGGCATCTTCGGAATTCTCGATCATCCTGATGCTACACCACTGACAGCGCTTGGCTTGCACGCGCTTCAACACCGTGGTCAGGAAGCCACAGGCATTGTGACCTTTGATGGTGAGAAGTTTCACGCTGAACGCCGTCTAGGTTTGGTTGGCGATCACTACACAGATCCTAAAGTTCTAAGCCGTTTGCCTGGAAATATTGCAGTTGGCCACGTGCGCTATTCCACAACGGGTGGTGAAGGCTTGCGAAATGTCCAACCACTCTTTGCTGAATTGCAGCATGGCGGCATCGCAATTGCGCATAATGGCAACTTCACAAATGGCCTGACACTGCGCGATCAACTCATTTCCAGTGGTGCAATTTGCCAATCGACATCTGATTCTGAAGTTGTCCTACATCTCATTGCGAGATCCTGGCATAAATCATCAGCTGATCGTTTCGCTGATGCGATTTCACATATTGAAGGCGGCTACGCCATGCTAGCG
>CAJQOR010000419.1 GCA_905479965.1 uncultured Rhizobiaceae group bacterium
CTCCGCGAGGGTGAAGTGTTTGTCGACGATCTAGCGCTAAAGTTTGACGTCTCTCCGCAAACCATTCGCATGGATCTACGAGAACTTGACAAGGCTGAAAAGCTGGAACGCACCCATGGCGGCGCGCGCGCAAAAAATGGCAAAAAGAACCTAGCATATGAAGAACGCAAGCAAATTGCGGCAATTGAAAAAATAGCGATCGGCAAAGCTGCGGCAAAGCTGATTCCGGACAACGCGTCTCTGTTCATCAATATTGGTACAACAACCGAAGCAGTAAGCGATGCACTCCAGCAGCATTCTGGCCTACTTATCATCACCAACAATATCAATGTTGCGAGCAATTTGGGCTTAGGAGATGCAAACGAAATTGCGGTTGCAGGGGGAACTGTGCGCGCAAGTGATGGCGGTATTATTGGGGAAGCGACCGTTGATTTTATAAATCAATTTATGGTGGATTTTGCCATTATTGGCACATCTGCAATCGCAGAAGATGGCGCATTACTTGATTTTGACTATCGAGAAGTAAAGGTATCTCAAGCGATTATGAAAAACGCCCGACATGTCATTTTAGTCGCAGATAGCACAAAACTGGGCCGCAAAGCCCATGCGCGAATTGGGCATATCTCGCAGATTGATACCTTTGTCACTGACAGCATAAAATCCAATACGTTAAGGCAGTTGTGTCTGGATGCTAACATCGATATCGTTGAAACAAAATCAAATTAGAACATATAAGATGCCGGCCCATTCAACATCAATGGACCGGCAAGTTTGATATCAAAGGGCTGAATTATGAAAACAGCTCTTTAAACAGGTCTATGGATTGGCGAAAACCGTTTTCAAAATTCCCATCACCGGGGTGATAAACGCTCTCAAATGAAATCACGTCATCATATCCATCCGAGCGTAATGCATCCGCCATCGGTTGGAATAATTCGGCCAATTGCCCCTCTCCCATTTGGCGCACTTCAAGTGTTGCTCGAGGAGTATCAACATAAACATCTTTGATGTGGATATGCCCAAGATAGCCATCTTTTGCTTCCTCATATCCATTCGGGAAAGCTCGTTCATGACACCAACAATTATTGGCCGGATCCCAGAGTATTTTTAAGTTATCTTTCGCGTCCAAATCATCAATCATTTTACGAGCTGTATAATTGGAATTGACCATGGTTCCATTACCCGTTTCAACGACAAGTGTCACACCTTCAGATTTTGCGAGTTCCACAGCGGGCGCAATCAGCGGCAACATGGCATCCCAAGCACCATGAGCAACATTCCACTTCTCAGCACCATGAGCCCCCCAAAGGATTTGCTCTTTTTTTGACGTCATAATCCGAACCAGAGGCGAGCCAACAATATGTGCCATATCGATAACTCGTTTTAATGCATCCATATGCTTGATATGCAGGACATCACCGGGTTTATTTACAGATGTCATACCGGCAAATATATGGCGGGAAAGACACGAAACTGGCTTTCCACGGTCGCTCAGCAACTGATCAATCGCAACGATCTCTTCAGCGCTGTGATCACCAACCTCTTTTTCACCCACAAACTGCAATTCTGCATATTCAAGATTAAATTCATCCATTACATCAACCGCATGTTCAAGGTCGCGGCTAATACCATCACAAATCACACCAAGTTTCATTTTTTCTTAGCTCCTTTGCGATGAAGTTCTGCACCAACAATATCTTCAACAACTTGCGTTGCGGCCCAATTATCTCCATTAGGAAATTTTGATTTTCCAGCATGAAAAACCTGCATCGCAGCGGAGGCAGTATGCAAGGGCACACCCAATTCTTCTCCCAAATTCATCGAGATCGTAAGATCCTTATGCATTGTATTAATATGGCTGCCCGTTCCTTCAAACTGTCGATCAATGATCTTTTCAAGCGCATTATTAACAACCCCACACCCTGCCGAAGATGTAGAAAACACATCCAAAATGACCTGCCCAGGCACACCTGCCTTTGCAGCCAGTGCAGCGGCTTCAAACGTTGCAGAAAACTGAGAACCTATCAGAGATTGCAAGCAGGCTTTGACCGTCTGCCCCTCCCCACAGTTCAAACCCACGCGATGAATATTTGCTGATACCGCCTCCATCACATCTCTACATTCTTCAAGCGTAGCATCCGAACCAGCTGCCATCATTGTTAATGTACCGCTTTGAGCACCAGGGAAACCTCCCGATACCGGACTATCAATAATGTTTAAACCGCTCGTTTCAAGCTCAGCGCCAATCTCGCGCGCTTCTTTGGGTTTGATGGTCGCAGTCAAAATGATTTTAGAACCTTTTTTCAGGTTTTGTTTCAACCCATTCTCACCAAAAATGACATGTTTAACCTGATCCCCGGTCATAACCATAATGAAAACGAAATCCGCATTCTTTCCAACTTCTGCGATGCTTTGGGCAGCGTATCCACCCATCTTTTTAAAGGCTAAGGTGCGTTCGACGGTTACATCATACCCCCAGGTTTCATAACCGTTTTTTATCAGGTTTTTTGCAATACCTGACCCCATATCTCCGATGCCAATTATCCCGACATTTTTCATGATATATTCCTATCTTCCGTTTGCGTTAGTTGAGATTTCTTCTCAAATTTTCGCGGGATTTCAGGCACCAATTTGGTGTCGGGCGGGTCCGGAAGACACC
>CAJQOR010000420.1 GCA_905479965.1 uncultured Rhizobiaceae group bacterium
GACTTAACCACTGCACCGATGCGCGGACGATGTTCGATCAAACCGTCGTTTTCAAGTCGCTTGATCGCATCGCGAACCGGTGTTCGGCTAAGGCCAACAAGTTCGGCAATTTCCGTCTCGCGGATACGCGCACCAGGCGATAATTGTCCAGAACGTATCGCGTCATAAAGCTTTTCATAGGCTCTATCGGAATTTAATTTTTTATCGTTCATAATAATTGCAAAATGTACATTAGAATATTGTATACATATGTATACAATTATTTCGAGCACGTCAATTCACCCCCGGGAGATTACCTTCCCACGCCTGCTAGCCTAAAGAACTGATGTTATTTATCGCCCTCTTCCCAGCGATAGCGGAAATCACAATGGCTTTTGCCTTCCATAATGGTCTGGGTACGATCAAGCTTAATCTTGGGATTATAGCCCGTGCAAAACGTACCATCTCGCCCGCAGGACAGGATATGCCCAACATCGGCTAAATCCATCTCACGGTACATTTCCGCATATTTGCAACGTGTCACATTGTAATGAACCTCATTGTGATCTTCTTTAAGCATATCAACTTCAAGCGCACCACCCGCTTTCCATTGTGGCAATAACGCATGAAAACTATGAAGCGTTGCGTCTCCACCTTCGCTTTCTGCATAAGCTGCAGCTTGCTCAATTGAATCCTTAGTAATGGCGCTTTGTAAAATAGAGCTCGCCTCTTTTTTGCCTAACCTTGCAACCATTTCATCATAAATTGGTTTAATGATATTCGCTTCAATGCGGCGTTGCTCAAGAATGGGTAAATCAGTTTTTGCCATTTTTTATATCTCAAAATCGATATGAATGTGGTTCCCGTCAGGATCAAAAACATTATATTGCCGAATACCGGCTTTTGGCGGTTCACCACAGCGAAAATCTATTCCGCGCGCCTCCAAAAGCGATTTAAATGCAGCTTCATCACTGGCTGAAAACGCAAAATGCTCGAGCTTTAAATTTGCTTCTGAACCGACCGTGTCATCGCTATCAATTTCGACTAAATGAACGACAGGATATTCTCCTGCATATATCCAAGCACCGCGAAATGGGAAATTTGGTCGCCAACCGGACTTAAGCCCCAAAATCTCTTCATACCACTTGATCATCTCATCAAGTTGCGTTGTTTGAATATTGACGTGATCAAGGCGCTTAATGGTCATTGGTAACTTTCGTTCTGTCTTTTTGAGAAACAATATTATGTATTATTGAGGAAAGGACATCAATATCAGAATTAAAACCCGACTTGCGATAAAACGATAATGCGAGATTTCCCAAGGGTGGCAGGTCTTGAATATCTGACGCAATTTGCAAGGGTGCGGAGACAGATGCTTGCGGCATGACAGTGAGCGCAAGGCCAGCCAACACAAATGAACGCACACCGATAGGATGTGAACTTAAATGAGCAAGATAACCTTTGCGCTGAACGCGATCTAAAGCTTCAAATGCAAATCGTCTTAAATCTCGTCCATCCATTAAAAACGCCAAGGGAACATCTGCATTTTCATCTAATTTAAAATCCGGTGCACACGTCCACACAAGAGGCATATTCTCAACAAAGTCTCGGCCCGTCCGCTTTCCCTGATCAATCATAAAAGCAACGTCAATATCCCCTGCATCAAGCTTTGCAAGCAACGCGTCACTTCGATCGCAGTCAATTTGGATTTGTACTGTTTCATTCAGATCAGCAAATTCGCGCAACGCATCAACAACAACAGACATCGCAAGCGTAACTGTTGTCCCGAGCTTGATCCTGCGCACAGATTTGGTCTGTCGGATGGTCTCAACAGCTTCTGCATTTAAATCCATGATCCGCTGCGCATAACCAATAAATGCCCGACCTTCCGATGTCAGTTGCATAGATTGTCCGCGGCCTCGATCAAATAATTTACATTCGAGTTCGTCTTCCAGCTTTTTGATATGAAGGCTAATCGCGCTTTGAACGGTATTACGAAGTTCAGCCGCACGGGAGAAATTCAGCGTATCAGCCACAATCAGAAAACTCTTCATTGCATTTAGGTCAGGCATAAAAATCCAATTTTTTGTTTTTAAAAAGCATTTTAATTCGTTTTACAGATTTATGAAAGTGTTCTAGTTGAAAAGCCAATAGAAAGGTATTCAATTGGAACTTCCTTTAAGCTTTTTCATATTATCTGCTGTTGCAATCACAATTACTGGCATATCTAAAAGCGGTTTTGCCGGCGGATTGGGCGTGATGAATGTGCCATTGATGAGCCTGTTTATTAGCCCGCAATTTGCACTCGCGATCATGATGCCAATCTTAATTGTAATGGATATCATTATCTTTTGGCACTATCGAAAATCGTGGGATCGGTCCATTGTCATGATGTTGATACCGGGCTCCGTGTTGGGTTTAGCAATTGGTGGACTGACATTTCATTTCATGGATGCCCATCTGATCAAGTTCGTCGTGGGTGCGATATCAATCATTCTGGTTGTACAATTTTTCTTGATTGCTAAATCACAATCGATACCCAAAAAGCCAGGGAAATTAATTCCCTTTTTGTTAGGTGCTGTGTCAGGATTTGCCGGTTTCATCGCCCATGCGGGAGGTCCGCCCGTCAAAGGTTTTCTAATTCAACAAAAACCCGACAAGACTGAATTTGTGGCAACAAACGGGGCCTTTGTATTCTTCACAAATACGTTGAAATGCGCTGGATATACACTTTTGGGAAATATGACATTTGAAAGCATGAAAGTCAGTTTGCTTCTGTCACCGATGCTTTTTATTGGAATTGGTCTGGGTACATATTTGCACAATTTGATTAACCCGAAGGTTTTCTCAAAATTTGTCTACATGCTCTTAGCAATTGCAGCGCTTAAGCTTTTATGGGATAGCGCTCCATCTATCGTACAGATGTTTTAAACCAATCAAAATAAGCGCGCTTAGGTTAGAGTTTTCAACCCATTGGGCGTTTCAAACGCAGCTTTGAACGAAGGTTCACCTTCAACAATTGAAATACGTGCATCCAACAAAACATCATCAACAAATTCATTTATTAGCGATGCATCGGGATGACTAATTTCCAAAGAAAGCAGCTGGCAACCTCGTGCCTTCATTTTGCTGGCAGGATGCGGTCCTTGCGGCCATTGTATCAATTGAGGGAGCGCGCCATCGCGGGATAAGACACCATCATCGGCGACTGTGATTTGCCATTTTAAATCACCACGCGTCATATCGATGATGCGATCATGCGCTTTATCAAAACTTCCATTGATATCGGGCGAGCCCAAAATCCAGGCACCAATTTTTGGGGTTCCACCAAAGTGATCCAAGCCAAACCAGCGAGGCCTATCAGGACGTTGCGCATCTGGATCAATGGCAATCACTTCTAAAAACTCAGTTTCGCCGAGCGACAGCAAACAATTATGTGTACCCATAAATGGATGTTGCCCGCCTTGCGGCATGAATATGCCCAATTGTTCACGAACATAGTCAACGCCCTCATCAAGCGTACGGGCCACGATCGCGATGTGATCAAAAACAAGTTTAGGTTTTGGGGAAACAGGCATGGACCATCATAGCAAATAAAAAAGCGCCGGCATATAGCCAGCGCTTTTAAAGTATTTGAACTTTCGAAAAAGTTTATTCTTGAGCAGGTGCTTCTGCAGCCGCTGCTTCTTCGGCTGCTTTTGCTGCAGCGTCTTTTTCAACTGCAAGAGCTTGCGCTGCTGCAACTTTTTCAGCCTCAAGGCGTGCTTTTTCTTCGGCAATTGCTGCGCGTTCAGCATCATTGAGTTTACGTGTACGAGTACCTGTATTTTCCACGATACGTGCAGATTTACCGCGACGACCACGAAGATAGTATAGTTTCGCGCGACGAACTTTACCGCGACGAACAACAACAACTTCTTCAACAAGTGGAGAATAAATTGGGAATACACGTTCAACGCCTTCACCGTAAGAAATCTTACGAACTGTGAAGTTCTCGTTCAGACCGCCACCAGAGCGAGCGATACAAACACCTTCATAAGCCTGAAGACGTGTGCGAGTGCCCTCTGTCACGCGAACCATAACGCGAACAGTATCACCTGGTGAAAATTCTGGAAGAGTACGTTTTGCTTCAATTTTTGCTTTTTGCTCAGCATCGAGCTGTTGGATAATATCCATGAGCTTTAACCTTTCATTCTTTTAGCGGTCAGAGCGCTTTCACTCATCTTAAAGTCACCACGTTAAATTCATCGGGCTTTAAGATTATGTCCAAGGACAGCAGCGTATTCACCAAGCATTATCTTTAATGGTTGCGATCATCCATATTTTATCGATCGCGCTCGCTTATATTTCGAGTTGGCGGGTCAATACAGCATCTTTGGGGGTTTGTCACCCCTATTCTCAGGGTTTCTGATCGTTTTTATGCTTTAAAAGATCAGGACGACGCTCTTCGGTCAACGCCAGCGATTGTGCTTTGCGCCATTCGTCTATTTTCTTGTGATTACCAGACAGCAAAACCTGTGGGATCTCACGCCCTTCAAACTCTTGTGGGCGTGTATAATGCGGGTGTTCAAGCTGGTCATTTTCAAAGCTCTCAAACTCACCAGATTCCGCATTTCCCATAACCCCGGGCAACAGTCTGATAATTGCATCCAGCACTATAAATGCAGCCGGTTCCCCACCCGATAGTATGTAGTCGCCAATGGATACTTCTTCCAATTCCCGGCCATCAATAACCCGCTGATCAACACCTTCAAATCGTCCACAAATGATCACAACACCCTCACCTTCAGCAAGTTTACGAACATGCGATTGCGTGAGCGGTTTACCGCGCGGTGACATAAGTAATCTTGGGCGATTATCGTCTGGCAAACTGTCAATTCCGCGCGCGAGAACATCAGCACGCAGCACCATCCCAGCTCCGCCACCTGATGGGGTGTCATCGACATTTCGATGCTTACCTTCAGCGAAATTTCTTATATTGATTGTATTGATTTCAACATCACCGCGATCAATAGCGCGACCCGACATAGACTGCCCCAAAGCACCTGGGAACATTTCTGGATAAAGCGTAAGTATTGATGCTTTAAAGCTCATAATCAGCTTTCTGGTTTCGGGTCTTCGCCCTCTTCGGGCCATTCG
>CAJQOR010000421.1 GCA_905479965.1 uncultured Rhizobiaceae group bacterium
AATTAATTTTATTGGGCCTCTCCGCGGCATCAAAAGTAGCCTCTGAAAGATGATACCGGTTCTCGTGAAATTTACGACTAAGTTGAGCTGAGATAAAAGCTGCCGATGTCAAAAAGAAAGATAGGCGCCGTGCTTAATCAGTCGTTTTTTCAGTTTTGTTACTACAAATTGAATTTTTCTTATCAACATTACTTTTCTTAGCGCACGGTTCTTATATAAAAGGCTCTATGAAACATGAAAATTTTAGCCACGTAGATCATTGGATCTTTGATCTAGATAATACTTTGTACCCGCGCAGATGCGATTTATTTGCGCAAATCGATGTAAAGATGACAGACTTTGTCTCGGAGTTTTTAGATCTACCGCGCGATGAAGCTCGAAAGAAACAAAAAGATTATTATCGTGATCATGGCACCACTTTACAGGGGCTGATGATAAATCATGGTATGAAACCAAAAGCTTTTTTAGATGCTGTGCATGATATTGATTATAGCCCAGTTGCAAAAAGCGAAGATTTAAAATCAGCATTGGATGCGCTCCCAGGCCAAAAGTTAATTTTTACAAATGGCGATGTCCCACATGCAGAACGCACGATAGATGCGCTAGGGATCCATGATTGTTTTGACGGTATTTTCGATATTGTGGCGGCTGATTATTTGCCTAAGCCTGCTGCAAAGCCTTATGAGCAATTTATTGCGCAGTTTGATGTTGACCCAACAAAAGCTGCAATGTTTGAAGATTTGCCGCGGAATTTGCTCGTACCGAAACAAATGGGCATGCAGACCGTTTTGATCATTGATGAAGCTTATGAAGCCAACACGGATGAAAAATGGGAAGCGCATGGCCGAAATGATGACCATATTGATCACATAGCAACTGAGTTGCACGAGTTTTTAAAAGCACTTCATTAGATTTTGATTGGATAGGTTTAGTCTTACTTAACCAGCATAGCTAATTTCAGCGCGATAGGCGCTTATGTTTACGAGTTTTTCTGACGTTTCAGCTATCTTCATCTCAACGAGTATGAGGTCACTATGCTGCAAAAATTAATGCCATTTGTTTTTTTAGCCGTTTCGATGGCTTTTATCCCACAGTTTTTGGACAAAAATCCGGAAGCTCTCGAGCAGAGCGACAATATAAATCTTGATGTTAACAAGTCTGCGCAACCGCATAACGTTGCGCCAAGCAACGCCCATTATGCAACCGGAAAACGTCAAGTCAGCATCAAAGCAAATAGATACGGTCATTTCCTGGCAGATTTTAAAGCTGGAGGTCGTTCAATAAACGGATTGATCGATACAGGCGCAACTTATGTTGCGATGAACCGATCGACAGCCCGTTCCATTGGTGTAAAAGTTTCTGGCAGTGATTTTAAACACAAGGCTGAAACCGCGAACGGTATTGTTAAAGCAGCGCTAAAAAATATTGATCGCTTAGAGCTTGGACCTGTCTCGGCGAAAAATGTTGATGTGTTTATTCTTGATGATGCGGCTTTGTCATCCACGTTGATCGGGATGAGTTTCTTAAACAAACTGTCTTCTTTTAAGGTTGAAAACGGGCAGCTTATTCTGACGCAGTAATTTTCTTTAATATTGGTTTTCGAATAAAGGCGGGACCATCGGTGATCGTGCAAGCTGAGTTAAAACGCCGTGATAACTCATCAAATTGCTTATCTGAATTCACATGTGCAAGCGCCAAGGTTTCTCCCGCTTCAACTGTCGTACCAATGGTTCTGATTTCGCTTAAACCAACACTGTAATCTAATTTATCAGTAGGGTGAGATCGCCCACCGCCAAGCGCGACAATCGCCATACCCAAATCCCGCGTTTGATAAGCGTTCACACACCCGCTTCGTGTTGCTTTGATCTCACGAAGGACGTTGACTTGGGGAAGGTGACTTTGATAATTTTCAACAATGTCTATTGGGCCACCCAACTCGTGTACCATTTTACCAAACACTTCAGCAGCTGTTCCATTTGATAAATTTCGTTGAGCTGTTGCTTCTGCTTTATAGTAATCACGTGCAATTCCACCAGCCATCAACATATGAGCTGTGAGTTGAATGATAACACGATAAAGTCTGACATCGCGAGATTGTCCAGTTAAAAATTGGATCGCATTGACAACTTCAGTGGCATTGCCAATAGCGCTTGCTAGCGGCTCATTCATATCGGTCACAAGCGCCGACGTGGGTAGGCCAGCACTCGTGGCCACATCGACAAGCTCTTGTGCTAATTTTTCAGCTTCATCAGCATCAGATGTGGTAGATCCGTTTCCGCATTTCACATCAAGCACTAAACCTTGAACACCGCTCGCAAGCTTTTTAGATAAAATCGAGGCAACGATTAAAGGTACAGATTCAACTGTCGCTGTGATGTCACGAATGGCATAAATCTTTTTATCGGCAGGCGCTAAATTTGCCGTTTGTGCAATGATTGCACATCCCGCATTTTTAACTACAGAGCGGAATTTTGAAATATCAGGTGTAGCATCATATCCCGGAATTGCTTCCAACTTATCAAGTGTGCCGCCTGTATGCCCTAAACCGCGCCCAGATATCATCGGAACGTCTAAGCCACAGCTTGCAGCCAAAGGTGCAAGTATGAGCGACACATTATCACCCACGCCGCCTGTGGAGTGCTTATCAATAATGGGGCGGCTCGCACAAGGCCAGTTAAGCACATCACCGGAATCGCGCATCGCAAGCGTTAATGCCGCCGTTTCTTCCCGGCCCATCCCGTTGAGAAATATGGCCATGGCCATGGATGCCGTCTGGCTATCAGACATCCTGTGATCATTCACCATCGAAATAAAGGCAGCAATCTGCTCACGCGATAATTCGCCCTTATCTCTTTTTATGCGGATAAGTTCTTGCGGTAGATAAGTGATGATCGCAACGCCTTTCCTTGTTCGCTAAAGATCAGCAAACATGGTTTTTAAAATTTTGGCAAGGTTTGCCCCACCAATTGGCGCCATGTCTTTGGTTTCCTGATGGCTCAATTCATCGCCAGTCATCCCAGCGGCAAAATTTGTGATAATGGAAGCAGCAGAAGCATTCATGCCAAAAAACCGAGCCAAAATCACTTCTGGAACGGTGGACATACCAACTGCATCCGCACCAAAAATGCGCGCCATTTTAATTTCTGCGGGGGTTTCAAAGCTGGGGCCCGAAAACCACATATAAACGCCTTGGTGAAGCTGCACATCAGACTTTTGCGCAGCTTTGCGCATCTTTGTCATGATATCTAAATCATACGCGTTACTCAAACCAACAAACCGCCCATCTGTTTCTTCACCAAACAGCGGATTACTGCCTGAGAAATTAATATGGTCTGTAATCTGCATGACAGAACCTGGGGGCATATCTTCACGCACAGAGCCAGCTGAATTGGTCAAGATCAGGTTTTCAATTCCAAGCTGGTGAAATGTTTCGATAATCGGCCGCATAGCGCCTGCATCACCATGTTCATAGTAATGAACACGGCCGGATAGCATGATCAACGGCACGCCTTCTATGGTGCCTGCAACAAGTTCACCTTTGTGCCCAGAAACGGCGCTTTCAGGAAAATCGGGAAGTTCGGAAAATGAAATGCGAACGGGATCGATGATCGATAATGTTAACGCGCCCAAACCTGAGCCCAAGATGATCGCAAATTTTGGATCAAGTGTGCCAATTTTATTTCGAATAATCTCGACAGATCGTTGAACTTTTGAACTCATGCAATAACGTCCGTAGCAAAAGATAGTGGCAACAAGTCACCTAAACGTATTGTTTTAACAACCCCGTTTTGGTCACATAGATGTATTTGAGTGTCTGCATTGCCAAACTCTGCCAAGCGTTGTCGACATCCGCCACATGGAGTGCATTGATCAAGCTTTTCGGCAATGACAGCCACTTCAATGATTTCTTTTTCGCCGGCCATCACCATATGACCAATGGCTGTTGTTTCAGCACACCAGCCTTCAGGGAATGAGATCACCTCTATATTGGCACCTTTGTAAATCTCACCGTTCCCTGCAAGGATAGCAGCGCCCACAGGGAATTTTGAATAGGGTGCATAACAAGAAGCCATCGCGGATTTTGCAGCGTCAAAAAGTGCAGCTCGATGATCAGCGCTCTTTGACATATGGAACGCCCCCAGCTTTTGGCGGTATCGCTTTTCCGATAAATCCAGCGAGCAAAATGACCGTCAGGATATATGGCAAGGCCTGCATAAACTGAATAGGAATTTCACCAATTAGAGGAAGATCTTTGCCCTGAAGTCTGATTTCCATGGCATTTAAAAACCCAAATAACAAACATGCAAGCATCACATTTACCGGCTTCCACTTGGCAAAAATAAGCGCGGCAAGGGCGATAAATCCGGAACCAGCCGTCATGTTTTTACCAAAGCCAGCTGAGATCGCCATGGAAAGGTATGCGCCTGCAAATCCG
>CAJQOR010000422.1 GCA_905479965.1 uncultured Rhizobiaceae group bacterium
AATGAATATCAAACGCGTGGTTGCAAAAAACTGACGTTTAAATGCTGACCGCCTTTCATCTGTTTTCCAAACAAAAGCATCAAAAGGCCCTACATTTTTGCATGTGTTCGCGTTCATACCGTTTAGCAATGCATTATTACGCAATGCATATAATGCCCAAGGAGCACGAGCAAATGCGCAGGTGATGGCACCGCCAAAGAGCCCCAAACAAAAAGCACCCACCGTCTTGCCAATGGCAAAGCTCAACCCTAGCGTTGCTGCTGTGGTTGCAAGCATGGCAGGGTCGGTGACCGGTGACGATAGCCAAAATGCCATAATGGGTGCCAATGGAACACCGGCAGCTAATAAACCAGCCATGAGAGGCAAAACGGTCACGCCGCAAACCGGGGTTAAAGCTCCAATGATTGATGCCATAAGAATAGATCTTGCTGGCCGTCCTTCAAACGCTTTTGCAATATGGTTATCCGCGCCACTTGCGATGATCCAAGCTGTTAATAAAATTCCAGGAATAACAATTGGGGCGATCGTCACCAAGCCCCAAAGCACAAACATTATGCAATCCAAAAACTGTTTAAGCCAAATAAATGCAGCGCCCACAAAAAGCGTTAAACCAAAACTGGCGAGGAATTTCTTACCGATGAATTGCCGGGCTGTGGTATTTTCTAATGCCATTCAAACACTCCTTTGGTCTTGTAATTTATGTAACTCCAAGACATATATGAAATGAATAATACTTATTTCAGCCATCGGAATTATAAATGAATAATTTAGATAGTGATCTCTTGCGAACATTTTTGGCAGTCGCGCAAACTGGAAGCGTCACAGCTGGCGCAGACAAAATTGCACGCTCACAATCTGCCACAAGTCTACAGATCAAACGCTTGGAAGATATATTGGGACGTGCTGTTTTTGAGCGTCATGGCCGCGGTGTTATCCTCAGCGAAACCGGGCGACAACTCATACCCATCGCGCGTGATGTTACCGATCGATTAGATGGCGCTTTAAAAGACATTTCGGGTGAGCAAGTGGCGGGGAAGATCCGGTTTGGTATTCCTGATGATCACGGCAGAGAAAAGCTTGCTCAGATCATCGCTAATTTTGCACAAAGACATCCACAGATTGAGCTGGATGTGACCTGCGCTTTAAGCACAGAATTTCCCAGTGCACTTGATAAAGGTGAGTTGGACTTAGCTATCTACGAAATCGAAACATTAAACTCACAAGATGAATTGCTATTTGAAGACCCGACCGTTTGGACAGGGTCCATTCATGCAGATTTCTCAAATAGCGATGTCTTGCCTATCGCGCTTTTTGATCAGGCCTGCTGGTGGCGTGATGTGGCGTTAAACGCACTGGCAGCGCGCGGACAACCCTATCGAATTGTGTATTCAAGTCAGAGTGTGTCAGGCGTCGTTGCGGCGGTGGAAGCCGGTATTGCAATTGGGCTTTTGGGCCGCTCATCTTTGCATAAGGGGTTATCGGTTTTGGGCAATGAATATAATCTTCCCTCTACGCCAACTTCAAAACTGATTTTGGCAGATAACGGAAACAGTGATCGCGCCATAGCGGCACTCAAAGCGGTCATTCGATCCGCATTTTTAAACTACAGCTAGACCAAGGTTTAATTTTACTGCTTATCGAATGCTAGCCTTGCCAAATGTGTGACTATATTTCTTGCAATGGATAAAGACAGCGGAATAATTCGATAGATCAATACCTTTTGGCAATGCATATGTTTGGCTGCCTTTGTTCTTTTTCAGTACTGCAACGATCTTTGTCGGCTTATCATTTCCCAAATACACGTATAGGTCCGGACCACTGGTTGTTTGAAAATTGGACGATAGTTTAACTGCAGTTTCTGTGACTTCCACTGAACCGCGAACGCGTTCGCCTTCAACACCACTAAACGTACCACTTGCTGCAAACCCCTGCCCTATAAGCAGAAACGACATTGCAATGGCGGCGAAAATAACTTTAATTGAATTGAACATGATATTGTCTCCACATTTCATTCTGTCATATCCACATGCATCATCAACAGCAATTCACACTCGCGTTATTGCGATTTGAAGTGTCAGCTGCGTTTTTTAAATGACTGTGTTAAGTTTGGCCCATATTGGGATGGAGGCACAGATGTTTAAAACGATAATAGCGATATTAGCAGCTTGGATCACACTAACGATTTCAGCCGTTGCGGGACCCGAAGGCACATATGCGGTAAGGGGCACAAACCCAGGTGGTCAAGGGGAATATTCTGGCTCAGTGAGCGTATATCAAACCGGACAAACATACTCCGTCATATGGAATGTCGGTGGCGTGAAATATACTGGCACCGGATTGGGTGCAGAAGATAGCAAAGGTTATTCCACCATGGGGCCAGCAAGCACCAGCGATTCCTCCATTGCAATATCATATATATCCGATGGATCCTTTGGATTGGCATATTATGTCGAACAAGAAGATGGAACATGGCGCGGTATTTGGACCTATGGTGGTTCAAACAAGATTGGCACCGAGGTTTGGACACGGCGCTAGATCTTTAAAGCTTTCGTCAGCCCAATTTATAACTGAGACCGCAGTTGCGCAAAGCTTGCAAGCGTATCTGCGCTGAAGCTTGTTGCACCGCTGAATGCTGCAACCGTTGGATCATAGTCGCTGCCGTTTTCCAAGTCATACAAAACAAGGAAACGATTGATCATTTCATCGACTTTTTCGCTGTCTTGGAAGTCCTGAATATCTAAACGGCTTTCAATTAGCTGCGCTTGTTTATCAATATCGGCAGAGGCCGTTTCTTCCGCGAGTGAAAGCGTTGTTCGAACAAACTGCCCAAGAGCTTCGTCTGCTAAAATCTCATAAACCGAACTTATTGTGGGTGCTGTACGTGCGAAATAAAGCGCTAAACGAGCACCAACTTCTGTTTCACCGGCTTCTTCTTCAATTGATTGGGTCACATATAGATGTTCAGTTTCAACAAGCCCGCGCTCGCTTTGAGCACCTGACATCGACGATTGTTCAATGCGTCCAAATTCGTCGAAACTGAATGAACCGGCAATTTTCTGATATCGCACATCTTCAAAAGAATTAGCGTAACTTTCAGTATCGTCCAAATCTGATCTTAACAACAAACTTAATACGCCATCTGCCAGGTCCTCATAGGCAAGGCCTTCTGATTTAGCAATGAATTCGACAAGGCGCGCGTCGGCGATGATTTCGTCAACGGTTTCAAGCTCTGCCATACGTTCGCGATAGTAAAGAACTTCTTCTTCCGCAAGTGCTGCCGTTTCAGTTGTGCTATCGAACATGGTCATCTGTGTATAATAGGCTTTGGCAATACGCGTTATTTCATTCTCATCTTGGGCATATCGTGGTGAAGTAATGTCGCCGTTTTCATCAAAGTTCAAACTCTTTGCTAAATTGCGATATCGCTCATCCCCTAGCTGGTTCACGTATGAGTCTGGATCACTGAGATCAGAGGTAAGAATTTTCTTCATCTGAAAAGTAGAAAGCTCGTCTTCGCCGATATCATTGGCTCTGAGCAAATATTCACGAATAGTTGTCGCCGCTGCCAAGCTAGACAACAGATCATCAAGATCGCTCGTATAGTCAATATAGGTGCCAAACTGCTCTGTTTCTGACAATCTTTGTTCCTCTTCCTCATCATCATAACGTGTTGAGTAAAGGACCATCATGTCATCGGTTTGTTCAGTTGTTTGCATTTCCTCGCCGTCAGGAACAGTTCCATCGGAGTTAAAGTTAAATGCTTCGGCCAGATCAACAAAGCCTGAATCTTTGCTGTAAATTTCATGTTCTGGGTCTGAAATATCTTCCGTCATCGCCCAGATCATATCAGAAAATGACGTCGTTGTTGGCAATGAGAAAGATGATAAGATGATCTCTGACAATCGGATATTATAAACTAGATCTTCAACAGTTGTGGCAGCAGCTAATTGCTCACGATAATAATCTTGATTGATCAGCATTGCACTCGTTGTGAGCTCAGGCTCAGCAAGAATAACCTTTTCCTTAAAATTAGAAATTTGCTCTTCTGTTTGAGCAGTAACGCCAACTGCCAAACTACCGTCTTCGCTGAAATTGAAGGCCTCTGCCATTTCAAGATAGATATAAGCCTTGTCGACAAATTTTTGATACTGATCAACCTGGCTCGTGATTTTGTCATATTCGGATTCATCAGATGTTTCCCCGCGCAGAGTATATAAATCACTTATCTGCGTCTGCCAGGTCGTTATATTATCGACAAAATTGACATTTACGTAAGATGTTGGATCATCAGCATCGCTTGTGAGCACAGCTCTAATCGTATCATAGTCAAAAATGTCTGGGTCGATCTCATACGCTTGAAACAGCTGATCGCGCAGGGTTTGATTATAGAAGATATCATCGACATTTGTAACCGTTTCGATCACGGATTCATAATAAGTGAGTTCTTGTACGAGCGATTCATTACGTCGTTCAATAGCTGTGGAATATAGATCGACAGTGTCTTGAAACTGATCGTCGGTTTGAACTTCTGGATCCGCAACTGTATTACCAAAATCAAACGCAGCAGCCATGGTTTTATAGCGCGTGTCTTCTAAAAGATTGGCAAAGCTGTCTTCATCATTCAAATCACTTTCCAAGACTTGGCGCATCAAACCTTTCGCATAAGTCAACTCTTCTAGGCCGAAGGCTTTCATAGCGAAGTTATAAAGACGATCATCGTCTAAAAACTCGTCCACTGTGGTAATTTGAGCGATATTTTCTTTATAGTAAGTCATCTCGCGCGAAATGATGGGATCAGCCTCGATCCGAGCGCGAGTAACGCTGGTATCACGGGTGTAAAATTGATAGGTCGATATACTGGTCATATTGGCTTAATCACGGCGCGTAGTACAAATGCTCGAGCCCGATTACTCAAAGCTAATGGCCAATGATAACCTACCCAGCTTGTCTATAGCTGAATTAAACTGCCGATTACCGCACATTTATATCTCTTTGCCGTGACCCAAAACTGCATACAAACTATGCCATTGCGGGATCTTTTGAACCGACAATGCGACTGATCAAACCCGCTGCGATAATATCAAGCTCTTCGCGCTCCATACCGAGACGAGCGCAGGTCGACAAATGATTGAGTGAGGACGTAATTATCCAAGATTGATAATTTCTGTGCTCAGTCGTCCAATCAGGACATAGACGCATCAGGCAATTTTCGAGAGATTTACGAAACATTGCCAATTGTTCGCTAACAATTTTGCCAATTTCCGGATGGTTATGAGTTTCTGCAATTGTTGTTGTGGTGAATAAACAACCACGCGGCGCTTCGTTAGATCTTCCGCAAAAAATATCTAATGATATTTCAAAGGCGCTTTCCAGTGTATCCTGAATATTATCAAATTCATTGAACACTGGGTTGAATGTTTTGATCAACATATCACTGTAGATTTTAACCGACATTTGGAACATGGCATACTTGTTACCAAACGCACTATAAAGGCTTGGCTTAACCATCCCTGTAGCCCTTGATAAATCGTCAACTGACGTCGCAGAGTACCCTTTACTCCAAAACTCATCCAGTATTGCTGATTGCGCGAATTTGAAATCAAATTCTCTAGGGCGCCCCGGCGTTCGCTTAGTATCTTTATTCATTCCGCCTACTCTTGAACCCGTCTATAGCTTAACGGGGTTATTCGAATTATTTTCTAAGTTTCAGAACCTTGCTGCCCTAAGGCAAGGTTACGCATAACTATTTGAGGAAAATTTTCTATTTTGCAAGTAATATTTGGATAAAGTGTCATATTAATCATAGAATTCAAGGTAAATCTGAAATTTTTATCTATTTACACTTTATGATTGCTGTATTTCTACTAGGTTTTCATCAAAATGAGACTTAATACCCTATATTTACTAAAAGTTTAGTAAATAGTACCACTTTAAGTCGAAGACATTTCGAACAATCAATAACAAGTTCAGCTCAATCCTGAATTGATTCTTATGGCCATTGCAACACTAATAATTGATCATCGATATCACCGAAAATGCGCATAAATTCTCTCATATCATGCCCAAATTAGGGCAAAAAGTGCGTCGCGAATAACCAAATTATCTTCATACGACAAACCTGCATCACGTATTTTACAAAACTCCACCCATCTGCGGTAAATATTACCAAAAGAAACGCATCAATATAAATGAATGAACTGCTTGCGATCGGAATTATATCAATAGAATTTGTGCCTTCATTATTAAAATTGACTGTTCATGCTCTGTTTTTTCTGCAATGTGTAACACTACAATACGGGTTGATATTATGAAAAGCAGATCGCAATTTTCCGATAAATCCAAACAAAATTGGACGATAGTCGTCTTTGGCTTTTTGGCGCTCGCCTTGTCATTTTCAGCGCGCTCATCACTTGGATTGGTTATGACTGTTTGGCAGGAAGAATTCGGCTGGTCGGCAAGCTTCATTTCATCTGTTGGCGCTACAGGCCTTGTTGTTATGGCTATTATCGCTCCGTTTTCTGGGCGTATTGCTGACATTAGGGGGCCCCGTTTTACACTAAATTTCGGACTGGGCTTGCTCGGGATAGGCTGTGGTATTATCGCTTTGATGAATTCAAAACTCATGTTCATCATCGGTTTTTCATTTTTTTGCGCTGCCGGATTTGGTATTGTTGCCGTTCACGTCGTTGCGACCGCCGTCACACGAAGCTTTGCTGACAAGAATACTGGCCTGGCCTCGGGGATTGCATTATCAGGATCATCAGGCGGGCAATTTGTTATCATTCCTTTGATCGCAAGTCTCCTAGCCTTCGTGTCATGGCGCTGGAGCTTCGGCGCATTAAGTCTTGCAAGCCTTACGCTTCTTCCCTGTATCCAAGCAGCATTGCCGGGCCAGGACCCCAATTCAGCAACATCTGATCAATCGGACGCACCGCGTACATCAATGGCGACCGACTTTGTGTATCTTATAAAACAACCGGTTTTTCACGCGCTATTCTGGAGCTTTTTCATTTGCGGCATCACAACGACAGGCGTGATTGAAACGCATTTACTGCCATTTGCAAGCTTTTGTGGACTTCCACCTTTGCCCAGCGCAACTGCTTATGGGCTATTATCCGCGGTTAATCTGGGCGGCATGATATTGGCAGGCTGGTTGTCAGATCGTGTAAACCGCGTTTTGCTGCTCGCATCTATATATATACTCAGAGGGTTCACTTTTGTTGTGCTGGCATCCCTACCCGGTCAATCTATCGAAACGCTGTATCTCTTTGCCATTTTATTTGGCGTGGTGGATTATTCAACGGTGCCAGTGACAGCAAGCCTGGTTAAATCGTATCTTGGATTACGCACAATGGGATTGGCTATGGGTTTGATCTCGGCTGGCCATTCGCTTGGGGCAGCAGCCGGCGCTTTTGCAGGCGGGTATTTATTTGATCTTTTAGGTAATTACGATTTGTTATGGACAGTATCACTGTGGGCAGCAGTTGGCGCGGGCGCGATTGTACTCCTCATACCACTCAAACCAAAACGCGACCCAGACGCGTTTGAAGGTGCTGCTCCCGCAGAGTGATCAAACTTGCTAGAAGCTTTTTTTTAATTTTTTTTGTAAGAAATAGCGTTTATATTTACCAAGAT
>CAJQOR010000423.1 GCA_905479965.1 uncultured Rhizobiaceae group bacterium
ACAATTAGTTCTTTTGTATAAATCATAGCAAAAACAATTAGCTGCAATTTCTTGCAGCGTCAACAGCATATTACGTGAAAAATTGGTGGAACTTTCGTGCCCCTTTGGCCAGTTCCCCTAAATTTTTTATTAATAATAATGCCGTATTCTAACCATTAGCGCGTATTGTGTGGGGTAAACTGTGTCTGGAATAACAATAAAAAACAAAAACCTAAACCTTGCGGTTTCCACTGAGCGGCGTGATTTTCCTGATACTGGTCGACAATTAGGGCATGTTGTCTCCTGTACTGGTTCAAAAGTTCAAATTGCATCTGTCATTCCTAAAGGTGACTTTGACTTATCTAAAAGTTGGTCTGTTGGACGTTTGGTTTCAATCGTCGTTGGTGAGAACCGGGTTGTTGCTCTGGTATCTTCGATGAGTATGCCGGAGGGCATATGGAAATTAGATGGTTCAAATACACTTAATGTGGAAGCTGAATTAGTTGGTGAAGTGCGTCCTGATTTAGATAACATCATTTTTTCAACCGGGATAAGCCAATACCCATATTTGGGGGCGTCTTCGCATGATATTCGTGCAGAGGATTTGAAGCTCATTTATGATGTGGGTTCAGAACATGCGGTTGCGATCGGTAAGTTGTCGCAAAACAAAACTATGGATGCATCGATTTGTATACCATCGATGTTATCACGTCACTTTGCGCTTGTGGGTACGACAGGTGTTGGAAAATCTACCGCATTGTCACTGCTCGTTAATAAAGCGATTGATTCAGATGATCAGTTGCGCGTGTTGGTGCTTGATCCGCACGACGAATTTGCGCCTGCTTTTGGTGATCTTTCAGTTGCCATTGGCCCTGAAACACTAGATTTGCCATTTTGGTTATTCAAGTTTGATGAATTTGTTGAAGTTATTTTCCGTGGTCAGCCAAAAGTGCTGGACGAAGTTAACGTACTGCTTGACCTTATTGGCGAAGCCAAAAAAGCATTTAAGGGCAACGCGCCGTCCAGTTTGAATAAGCGAAAAGAAAATTCATCTATTACGTCTGATTCTCCGGTGCCGTATCGTGTGGCAGATTTGCTTTCATTGTTGGATGAACGAATTGGCCGTTTGGAAGGGCGCAACGAAAAACCATATTTGCGTCAGTTGAAAACCCGTGTGTTATCGGCGATTAATAATCCGCGTTATTCTTTCATGTTCTCGTCTAATACAATTACAGATACGATTTTAGACACGATCAGCACGATCTTTAGAATTCCGGGCGATGGCAAACCTATTACAACATTCCAGCTGGCTGGTATCCCATCTGAAGTGGTGGATTCAGTGGCATCTGTTTTATGTCGAATGGCATTTGAAATTGCACTTTGGAGTGAAGGTGCGATTAAGATCCTCGTCGTTTGTGAAGAGGCTCACAGATATATTTCATCAGATCCGAAATCAGGTTTCTTGCCTACACGCCAAGCGATTTCCAGAATTGCAAAAGAGGGTCGTAAATATGGGGTGAGCCTTGGTATTGTGACCCAGCGTCCAGGTGAACTTGATCCGACGATTTTGTCTCAGTGTTCAACTGTGTTTGCCATGCGTTTGGCCAATGACCAAGATCAAGAAATCATTCGCTCAGCCTTGCCAAATTCGTCAACCTCGACCACAAGCTTTCTTGCATCGATTGGTAATGGTGAAGCAATTGCATTTGGTGAAGCGGTTGCTGTGCCAATGCGCATGATGTTTGAGCGTGTTCCAAATTACGCGCTGCCAAGTGCCAACGGTGTTAAAGCGACGACGACGTCTTTGAACTTGCGTTCGATTGTTGATAAAATGCGTTCGACTGAGAGTGGTAAGAAACAAACAGGTGGCGCAGAGGCGTTTGATATACCTTCTTCGGGCGCTGCAAGTGTTAATCCGAAAGTCGATGCATCGCTTCGTAGCGCAATGCTCGCGAATGAAAAACAAGAAGTACTAAAAGAAGAACGCAAATTTAGCGCGATCATGAAGAAAGAAAGCACGCTTCGACGTAAGCCAATAACGCCAGACACTGGCGAACCGCGCAGTGCGGAAGATTTAGAGCGCGAGATGGAAGAGATGCGCAATAAATTGTTGGGAAAATAGCTATAAGTTTGAAATGATTGTCCAATCGGCACCAAGCTGGTTTCGAAACCAGGTCGATTGGCGTTTCGCATATTGCCGGGTTGCGATCACCGCCAGTTCAATAGCCTCATCTAAGCTGATTTCGCTATCAAGATATCTTGCGATTTCCCGCACGCCAATGGCTTTCATTGATGTATGATTGTGATCAATGTTTGCTGCAAGTATGTTCTTCACTTCATCAATAGCACCTTCATTCATCATTTTATGAAAACGCGTTTTTATCCGTTCATGAAGGATCGGGCGTTCTGGCATCAGGATAATATTTTTCGAACGTTTTGTGTCGATAAGCGGTGCGCCCGTTTGATGTTGAAACTTACGAATAGATTGCCCTGTTGTTTCAAAAACTTCCAACGCACGGGAAATACGTTGCTTATCATTTGGTTTAAGTTCGTGAGCAAGTTCTGGATCTTGTTTGAGCAATTCATCATAAAGTACGGATATTCCGTCTTGCTCAAGTTTTTGGCGCCATTTGTTACGAATATCAATTGGTATCGGTGGCATTTTAGATAAACCACCATTGAGGGCTTTAAAATACAGTCCCGTACCCCCTACAAAAACTGGAATTTTACCGCGTGAGGTGAGATCCGAAATTTTCTCAGAAACTTCATCATACCAATGACCTGTTGAATATTCGGTGCCTGGTTGAATATGCCCATAAAGATGATGAGGTACGCTTGATAACTCTTCCGCTGAGGGGCGAGCGGTAACGACGTTTAAAATGTCGTAAATTTGCATGGAATCCACATTGATAATTTCGCCATTGTGCAATTGAGCCAATTTTACTGCGAGCGCGGACTTGCCGCTGGCGGTTGGGCCAGCTATTTGGATGCTTGAGTTGTTATCTAGTTGGAGAATCTCGTTCATGCCCTTCGTTGCCACGCTTATAGCCCATCCGTCAAATCCAATTTTAACTGCATCAATTGGAGAAACGGTGGCATCTGCTGTTTCTGCATCGGGACTATATTGGCTTTGTGATGGTGTCGCTTGCGATATTGCACTACCTGATGGATGTGATTTAACCGACGTTGAGAACGCTATACTGGGGGCTATTGGCGATCTTCCTATTGATTTTGCAATTCAAGACCCTGAAAAACGCCGCAAAAAACTGCTGATTGCTGATATGGATTCAACCATGATCGAACAAGAGTGCATTGATGAGTTAGCTGCCGAAGTTGGTTTAAAAGATAAAGTCTCACAGATCACAGCGCGCGCGATGAACGGTGAGCTTGACTTTGAGTTTGCGCTTCGCGAACGGGTAGGGCTGTTGAAAGGCTTGTCGCTTAATGTTGTTGATGATGTGATTAAAAATCGCATTAGCCTCATGTCTGGCGGGAAAACACTTGTAGCAACCATGAAGAAAAATGGTGCTTATTGCGCACTTGTTTCCGGCGGCTTTACTGTTTTCACAGGACCAATTTCCAAGGAAATCGGATTTGATGAACATCGTTCGAACTTGCTGCTTGATGATGATGGTGTGTTAACAGGTGAAGTTGGAGAACCAATTTTGGGTAAACAGGCAAAAGTTGATGCGCTCAACGAAATTTCAGAACAAATTGGCATAACACCTGAAGAGGCAATCGCTGTGGGTGATGGTGCCAATGATCTAGGGATGTTGCAGCTCGCAGGCTCTGGCGTTGCGCTTCATGCCAAACCAACGGTCGCAGCGCAGGCGAAAATAAAACTTGATCATTCAGATTTGACAGCCCTGCTATATTTGCAGGGCTATCGGAAGACGGATTTTGCTAGTTAGAATAATAGAATTCTGACTATGCAAAGGTGACTACTCTATGCGGATCGTTACGAAACGTAATTCACCCATTTGATTTGCAATCATAAAGAATGCGTTTCGGCGGCCGTCGGATTTAAGTTTCTCAATAACCTCTTGGACATCTTGCGGTGTTTTGACCGCTTCTTGTGCAACTTCGACAATCACATTGCCTGCTTGAACATCTTTTTTGTCAGCGTTTGAGGCTTCATCAACTGCGTTGATCAAGACACCTTTGGTATTTTCATCAATGGCAAATTCATCACGAAGCGCATCTGTCAGTTCGCGAAGCTCCATTCCCATCAGCTCAACCACAGCGGGGGCTTCTTCTTCGGTAACTGCAGGCTGATCATCATTAGTCGCTGCAAGTTTGCGTTCGCCATCTTCAAGGCGTCCGAGTGTCACTTTGATGTTTTGCATCTCACCTTTGCGCAGGATTTCAACATCAACTTCTTTCCCGACCGGGCTTTCTGCAACAATTCTCGGTAAATCGCGCACCGTTCCAACATCTTTGCCGTCAAACTTAACGATGATATCACCGGCTTGCATGATGTCTTCAACGGGGCCGTCCGGGATTACACCTGCAACAAGTGCACCTTTGGCTTCATCCATACCAAGGCTTTCAGCAATATCATCAGTGACAGGTTGTATGCGCACACCCAGCCAGCCACGGCGCGTTTCCCCAAAGTCACGCAATTGATTGATCACGTTAGAGGCAAGTTCTGTTGGCACAGAAAAGCCAATACCAATAGAGCCGCCCGATGGCGAGATAATTGCTGTGTTGATCCCGATAACTTCGCCCGCCATATTGAACAATGGTCCACCAGAATTCCCTCGGTTAATAGCAGCATCTGTCTGGATATAATTGTCATATGGTCCTGAATTAATGTCACGGCCAATAGCGGATACAATGCCGATAGACACAGAACCACCCAAACCAAATGGGTTACCAATCGCCATCACCCAATCGCCAATGCGCATTTTTGTGGAATCGCCAACTGGAACAAACGCAAGTGGTTCGTCTGATTCAACTTTCAAAACAGCTAGGTCAGTTTTCGGATCAGCACCAATAAGAACCGCATCCAGACGACGGCCATCTGCGAAGATGACCTCGATATTGTCAGCATTTTCAATCACGTGATTATTGGTGACGACAGTTCCTTCGGCGTCGATGACAAAACCTGAGCCGAGTGAGCTAACTTGCTGATTTGGCGTTCTACGACCATCTTCGCGATCTTGAAAAAATTCATCGAAAAACTCTTGGAAAGGCTGCCCATCGGGCGCATTGCGAGGGGTGTTTCGTTGTCCAGAACTTTCAACGGATTGCGATGTTGAAATGTTAACAACCGCTCCCATTAAACCTTCTGCAAGATCAGCAACAGATGCCGGGCCATTAGGCGCTTGTGCTTTTGCAATATTGATGCTGGCGAAAACGATTAGCAGAGCGAGTAAAAAACCTGCGAACGCATTGACCTTTAAAATTTCACTCATATGTATCGCTTTAGACTTCATTTTATTCCTCATTGTAAATGCGTAGGTAGACGCCCGTAAAAGCTATTTAATCACCCGCGAATGAGCCACACAAGCCCAACACCGATCACGACTGCGATCAGGCCAATATTTCTTAAATTTTTATCCGGGATTTGCGGCAGAATTGATGCCATTTTTTTCATTGAAGATGGTGCAAGCGCATAAATCAAACCTTCAATGACCAAAAAAAGACCTACCGCCACGATGAGATCATGCATGGCGGTAGGCTCCTATTAGTTGCCAGATGCTGGCGCAGCCGGTGGTACACCTGCAGAATTCTTGAAGAATTTAAAGAATTCAGAATCCGGTGAAAGAACCATGGTTGTTCCATCAGCTTCAATTGCCTTACCGTAAGCTTCCATTGAACGATAAAATTCAAAGAAATCTTGGTCGCGGGTAAACGCATCAGCGAAGATTGCATTTCGTTCTGCATCGCCTTCACCGCGAATGATCTGTGCATCACGTTCAGCTGCAGAGACAAACTCCACAATCTGACGATCGGCAATTGATCTTAGACGTTGGCCAGCTTCAATACCGCGCGCACGGATAGCTTCCGCTTCTGCAAGACGTTCTGCTTTCATACGCTCGTATGTTTGTTGCGAAACTTCCTGTGTCAAATCAGTACGACGAATACGTACATCATCAATTGTGACACCAAGAGCTTGAGCTTCAGGGCGTAGTTGATCACGTACTTCACGCATCATTGATGTACGTTCTGCTGACAAGGCTGCCTCAAACCCACGCAAACCGTAAACTGTACGAAGTGCAGAGTTCAAACGTGTTCTTAGTCTTGATTCAACGGCGATCACGTCACCAGACACGGTTTGTCTAAAGGTTTTAGCATCTGAGATTTTGTATAATACAAATGCGTCCACCTCATAGAATTTACCGCCTGAAACCTGAACACGGATGTTTTCAAGATCAAAACGTAGTGTCCGATCTTCAACATATTGAACGCTATCGAAATCAGCGAATGTGAACGGTACTTTGAAATAAAGACCTGGTTCAGTTTTCACGCTTTGAATTTCACCAAAGCGAATGACGATAGCTTGCTCACGTTCGTTTACAACAAACAATGATGAGTAAATAATCACAGCAAGGACTGCGAAAATACCTAAGAAGAAGGGTAAACGGCTAGACATGATTAGTTGCCTCCTGTTCTAGGTTTTGCAAGTTCACCGAGCGGTAGGTAAGGCACAACACCTTGTGTATTTCCACCTTGCTCAATGATGACTTTGTTCGCTTTCCCAAGCACACCTTCCATTGTCTCTAAGTAAAGACGTTGACGTGTGACTTCAGGCGCTTTCGCATATTCGTCATAAATTGAGATAAAGCGCTGGGCTTCACCGTTCGCTTCGTTCACAACACGATCTTTATAACCTGCTGCTTCTTCACGAACTTTTGCTGCCTGACCACGTGCCTGACCGAGTTTTTGGTTGGCATATTGGTTTGCTTCTTCAACAAAACGATCTTCATCTTGCTCAGCACGCTGCACTTCATCAAACGCATCGGCCACTTCACGAGGTGGAGCTGCATCCTCAATGGAAACAGTGTTGATTGAAATACCAGCAGGGAAGCTATCCATGACGTTTTGAACAATTTCCTGGAC
>CAJQOR010000424.1 GCA_905479965.1 uncultured Rhizobiaceae group bacterium
TTATAGGCACCAACGAAATTTGGTCCGAGTAGTTTTTCAAAAGGACCTTCATCAGCATAAGCGCCCATATGTACGACCATATCTGCACCCTTTAATACTGCTAGCATATCGTCAAGACTTGCAAGGTCAGCTTTCACATAGCTTTCGCCATCATATAATTTTCCGATGTCATCCACGATATCAGTTGAAACTAATTCATCTGCAAAGTTAGCAAGTGGTTCGCGTAGATAAGATCCGAGACGTCCGGCAGCGCCTGTTAAAACGAGTTTCATTAAATGACGGCCTTTTCAATAAATTCTTTATTCTTAACAATGCGGTCATAACCAAAATCACTTAAGTCTAAGGTCCGATATTCACCATGGGCGATGATCTCTGCGATGCCGCGTCCCATTGCGGGTGATTGCTGCAGTCCATGACCTGAAAAACCATTGAGGAAGATAAAGTTTTTGACCTCATCATGCGGTCCTAAAATAGCGTTGTGATCAAAGGTATTATAGGCGTAGTGTCCTGCCCATTCGTTCGTAACTTTGATCGCTTCAAATTGCGGAATGCGTGTTGCGATCACAGGCCAAATATGGTCTTGCCAGAGATCATGATCCATTTCGAAATCATCGTAATCAGGCGCTGGGTCGTAATCTGCGTGCCCACCTGCAAGATAGTATTCCGTACCATCTTGGCGGACGTGTACACCGGATGGGTCAATTGTCAGCGGTAGAGGGCGGTCAAGAGGGTTTTCAGCTTGGAAGATCCAAGTAAAACGTTTGCGCGGCTCAACAGGAATTTCAATGCCTGCCATGCGCGATGTGAGTACAGCGCGCGGTCCTGACGCATTGACGACTTGTCCGCATGAAATGATCTCACCCGATTTTAATGTCACGCTTTCAACGCGTTCGCCATTTGCACTTTTCGTCATGGCAACAACTTCATTTTGGCAATATTCGATACCGCGTTCTTTTGCGGACCTTCGCCACCAATCGAATACAGTTATGCCGTCCCAGTAGCCTTCATCAACAGTGTTGATGCTACCTAAAAGAATGTCGTCAACATTATAAAAGGGATAGTCTTGTTTAATTTGCTCAGGTGTTAGAACTTGTGTTCCTGCTCCTGCGGCTAGTTGCATTGCCTGGCTTTCAATCAAAATATCAGCAAATTCTTTGTTGTCAGCTAAATACATATATCCAAAATTTTGGATTTCTAGCTTAGGCACACGCTCATCATTGCCCATATATTGGCGTAAATTTTTCACAAAATCCGCTGCAAACTGGGAGCATTTGACGTTGATTTCTGCAGTAAATTGTTGTCGCATGCAGCTATTTGTGCGACTGGTTGAGGCAAATTCATAAGTTGGATCGCATTCAATAATGAGAACACTTCCATCGAAATCCTTATCATCACTTAAAAACCATGCTGCGGAAGAGCCAAAAATTGCTCCGCCGACGATGACAACATCATAGGTTGACTGCTTTGGTGTCTCGGTTTTCAAATCCATTATATTGCCTCTCCTTTTTGAACCTTATCAAGTACATCATCGATGTCTGATTTGGCTAAGCCATAGTCTTTCATTGCTGTCTTGGCGGTGATGTAGCCGCGCGCTAAGTCGCGTTTTACATGCTCATGATTACGTTTTGATGGGTCACCATAGCCAGCACCACCGGGGAAAGCGAGTACGACGCGACACCCATGTGGTACAAACTGTTTCCCTTTGCCATTCATTGGTGAACCATCATCTTGTGCAATTGTTGTGGCACCGCCATCCCTGCCACCTTGCCTGCCTTTTGCCGGATGATGGACACGGTCAAACATGGCTTGGAATTCAAATTCATGCCCTTCTCTTGCACCAACTTCCATATATTGGCCCAAGCCGCCGCGTTGTTTGCCAGCGCCACCACTGTCGGGTCGTAATTCTTTACGCCAAATAATGACCGGGCCAGCGTGTTCAGTGGCTTCAATTGGCATCGTCATGACGCCTGATGGAAATGCGGTTGCGTTTAATCCATCATGCTCTGGTCGGGCACCGGCACCGCCTGAATTAAACGTGAGAACTTCTGATCTGATAGCGTCGCTGGGGGCAGGGGCATCTGTTCTTGGGCGGAGCGAGACTTGAAAATTACATAGACATCCAGCGCCCTCGGCAGGGACTACATTTGGCAATATCTTGTCGAGTGCGTTGTAAACCGTATCCGGCACAAAGTGCCCAACGATGTGGCGCAAAGCCACTGGAGCAGGGTGGGGCGCATTGACAATGGTGTTTTCAGGCGCTTTCATAATAAAGGGTGCAAGCGATGCTGCATTGTTTGGAATTTCAGGTGCAATGGCGCATTTTAATGCATAACATGCATAAGCTTTTGCGTAGACTTTGGGGCAATTAATCCCCTTTTTATCGAGCCCCGATGAACCTGCAAAATCAGAGATGATATGATCTTCATTGATCGTTAGCTTCACCTTTAATGTGATGGGCTTATCAAATCCGTCAACAGTGAGTTCACCGGTTGCTGTTTTGCGCGGGAGCGTAGCAATACGTTCGATCGTCGCTGATCTGGAATTTTCGAAAATAAACCCCCCAATGCCATTAAGATCATCCAGCTCGAATTCGGCCATCATATCGACCAAACGTCGGTGCCCAATTTCATTGCATGTCGCAAGAGCATACATATCACCGATAAGCTGGTCAGGCTCGCGCACATTGCCCCGTACAATATTGATCAGCGTCATATCAACATTGCCACGGTCAACAAACTTCATGATCGGGATATAAATGCCTTCTTCATAAACGCTGGCAGCGTCGGCGCCAAAACCACGCCCACCAATATCAACCACATGCGCGGTACAGGCGAAAAAACCGACCAATGCGCCGTGGTAAAACGATGGCGTGACAACTGTGATATCGTGAAGGTGGCCCGTACCTTCCCATGGGTCATTGGTGATATAAACATCACCCTCAAAAATATTGTCTCGCCCAATGCGGCGGATAAAATGCCCAACAGCATCTGCCATGGCGTTAACGTGACCAGGTGTGCCTGTCACCGCCTGAGCTAACATCTGACCTTCGATATTATAAACGCCAGCGGACAAATCTCCCGCTTCACGTACTGACGTTGAAAAAGCAGTTCGAACGAGTGCTTGCGCTTGTTCTTCCACCACTGAAATCAAGCGGTTCCACATGACCTGATAGGAAACATTTGAATGTTGCTTTGCCATGTCTTTATCCTAACTTTTCGCAATCATATCAATGCATCCGTCTGGTTGTCGAATGGCTTTTCGACTGGAAGGAATGATAATGGTTGTTTCATCTTCAGTGATAGCGCAGGGGCCTGTTGCGCTCGCGCCAGTTTGCATCTCATCGCGTTTTATAATGGACGCTTTAACGCGTTCGCCAAGTGCAGGATCGAAAATATCTCGGTTACCTGAAATCGGCGAAGGCTCCGAATTTATTGCCTCTTTAATACGCTCAACCTCTTCGGGTCGGGTCGTTGCATTCACCGCCCAAACCGTGATTTCAATATCCATGCCGTGCACAGGGCGGCCAAAGAGATTTGTGTAATCATCTTCAAAGAGCTTTTGGAATATCTGTGCGTCCGGGTGAGTTGCTTGTTCTTGTGTCAAGGAAATTGGGATTTCCCATCCTTGACCTGTATAGCGCATATAGACTTTATAATCGGACAGAATTTCAGCCTCTGCATCACAATTGCGCACAAAACCAGTTGCTTCTGTTTTCAGATCTGTCAGCAAGGATTGAATTAATTTGTCATCAAAATCTGACAGTTTCATATAAACGGATCGATTTGCTTCAAAACTAAAGGGTGCGCGCAAGAAGCCAATGGCTGAGCCAACACCTGCACCCGGAGGCACGAGCATACGATTTACACCAAGCTTTTCACACAAGCGACCGGCATGAAGTGGAGCTGCGCCGCCAAAAGCGATCATGGTATATTCAGATAAATCTTCACCGTTTTCCACCGCATGAACGCGGGCGGCATTGGACATGTTTTCATCAACAACTTCGCAAAGGCCAAATGCTGCAGTTTGCGCATCCATATCTAATTGATTGCCAATCACATTATCCAGCGCGGAGGCAGAGCTGTCTTTGTTCAGCTTGATGGTGCCGCCAGCAAAATTATCTGCATCGAGTTTCCCCAAAACAAGATCTGCATCGGTGACCGCAGGTTTTACCCCACCTGTATTATAGCATGCAGGTCCGGGTTCTGATCCTGCGGATTCTGGCCCCACTCTAATCTGCTTCATCGTATCGACATGGGCGAGCGATCCGCCACCTGCTCCGATTTCCACCATGTCGATTACTGGAATAGAAATTGGCATACCTGAGCCTTTTTTAAAGCGGTAGGTACGGGCAACTTCAAACACGCGAGAGGTTTTTGGTGTTTGATTTTTTATCAGGCAAATCTTTGCTGTTGTGCCGCCCATATCAAATGAAAGAACCTTATCCAATCCGTAACGCGCTGCAATATTTGCTGCAAAAACAGCGCCACCCGCAGGGCCAGATTCCACCAAGCGCACGGGAAAATCTGCAGCACTTTTGAGCGAAATAATACCGCCACCAGAATGCATAAGAAAAATATTGCACGTCACACCTTCATCGCGAAGACGCCCCTCAAGGCGGCCAAGATATGATTTCATCAACGGTTTGATATAGGCGTTGGCGACAACTGTATTAAAGCGCTCATATTCGCGCATTTGCG
>CAJQOR010000425.1 GCA_905479965.1 uncultured Rhizobiaceae group bacterium
ACATGCCAAATTCATTAGCCGTGATAGCATTTGCCAATAAAGGCAAGCTGCTATACGCCCCTGATGTTTACATGGACAAAATCGCAATTGGTCCGGGTTATCCTGAAGGGACCATTTCAATTGATGCAACACCTGCAGAAAATCTTGCAGCGGTCGCTAAGCATAAAGGCGTTGAAATCGGTCAGGTTTGTGCCTGTATTTTAGATCGCCCGCGCCATGCAAAACTGATCGCGGATGTGCGCGCTTGTGGTGCTGCTGTGCGCTTGATTGGTGACGGTGATGTGGCAGGTGTGATCTACACAACAGATTCCGAAGAAACAGGCATTGATATCTATATGGGAACAGGTGGCGCGCCTGAGGGTGTGTTAGCTGCTGCCGCGCTTCGTTGCACAGGTGGTCAGATGCAAGGGCGTTTGTTGTTTAAATCCCAAGATCAAATTGATCGCGCCGCGACAATGGGCGTTTCCGATCCTAACAAAGTTTATGATTTAACCGAGCTTGCGAGCGGTGATGTGATGTTTGCAGCAACGGGTGTCACTGATGGCGATATGCTGCAAGGCGTCCGCTTTAAAGGAAATGCCATTTCAACGCATACATTTGTCATGCGTTCGTCAACAGGTACTGTGCGTGAAATTAAAGCTACGCACCGCGAGGGTCAAAAGTTTGCTTAGCAAATTGTAGATCAACAACACGTTGCAATTATGGACAGGCCTCATTATCAATGAGGTCTGTTTTTTTATGGCATTTTAAATGTCCCACTCTTGAAGGTGTAAACTCGTGTCTGACAATGTCTTTATGGGCGTGGAAACCTCGCTAATTGGCCAAAAGTGGATTTCGCGACTTGATAATGTCGGGCAAAACACTGCGTTAGATATCGCGCAAAAGACAGATATTCCCGAGCTGATTGCGCGTGTCATCGCAGCGCGTGGGGTAACACCTGATGAAGCAGCAAGCTTCTTAGCGCCATCTATTCGCGATTTGATGCCCGATCCTTCAACGATGACCGATTGTGATGCTGCTGCTCAACGCATAGTCCAAGCAGTTCAAATGGGTGAACGGGTTGCGATATTTGGCGATTACGATGTTGATGGTGCTTCATCATCTGCACTGTTGTCGCGGTTTTTAACGCATTTAAATGTACCCAACGAGATTTATATCCCTGACCGAATATTTGAAGGTTATGGCCCAAACCCTAATGCGATCGCTGAGCTTGTCGAAAAAGGTGCGCAACTCATTGTTACTGTGGATTGCGGCTCAACCAGTTTTGAAGCGTTGGAGAAGGCCAAAGAGCTCTCCTGTGATGTTGTTGTAATTGATCACCACCAAGTAGGTGATGAATTGCCACCATGTGTTTCGCTTGTGAACCCAAACAGACAAGATGATCTGTCGGGGTTGGGACATTTATGCGCTGCAGGCGTTGTGTTCATGGTACTCGTCGCTGTGCAACGATTGCTCCGCCAATCCGGTCATGAGGGCATAAAGGGTTTTGATCTGCTTGCACATCTTGATCTTGTTGCACTAGCCACCGTGTGCGATGTGGTGCCGCTTAAAAGTTTAAACCGAGCCTATGTCGTAAAAGGTATGATCGCCGCGCGCAAACAAGGCAATCCCGGTCTTGCTGCTTTGATGCGCATTGTTGGTATTGATGGACCGATCACACCCTATCATTTGGGTTTTTTGATCGGACCGCGGATTAACGCAGGTGGTCGAATTGGTGATGCGGCTTTGGGATCGCGGTTACTCACACTTCATGATGCGTCTGAAGCAAACGAGATTGCCGCACATTTGGATAACCTCAACAAAGAACGCCAAGCCATGGAAGCCAAAATGCTCGAACAAGCGGAAGCTGAAGTGATGGCTGAAATGGCAGGTGGTGATGGCCCAGCGGTAATTGTGTCCGCCAATGATGGCTGGCATCCAGGCATTGTCGGGCTTGTGGCTTCAAGATTAAAAGATCGCGAAAACAGACCAGCTTTTGCAATTGCCTTTGATCCATCAGGTAAAGGGTCAGGTTCAGGACGATCTATCCCAGGTTTTGATATCGGAAAGATTGTGCGCGAAGCAGTGGATATGGGCTTGCTCGTCAAAGGTGGTGGCCATGCCATGGCCGCAGGTCTTACGGTTGAGAAATCAAAACTTGGCGAGTTGCGGAGCTATTTTGAGGAAAAGGCAGCCGATAACATTGCTGGTCTGACGGCCACGCGCACATTAAAGATTGATGGAGCTTTAGCAGCATCGGGCATGACAACCGATCTGGTGGATATGATCGAACGGGCAGGGCCATATGGGGCAGGTCATTCGCAACCTGTATTCGTCTTGCCCAATCATATGCTCAAAGATGCGCGCATTGTGGGGACCAATCATGTTAAAGTCTCTTTTTCGGGCATGGATGGCGGGCGGATTGATGGCATTTGTTTCCGCGCAGCTGACACAGAGCTTGGCAAAGCGTTTTTAAATGGTCGCGGACAAAGCTTTCATGTCGCAGGCAATATCAACATCAATTATTGGCGTGGGATGAAGCAAGTCCAAATCCGTGTGATCGATGCGGTGCGCGTGAGTTAGATTAAATATCGAACGCTGACAAAGTCATCAAAACGACAGTCAATAAAATGTCACTTGGTTATATTACACACTAGATATGGTCTGGTTTTGCCTTTATATGCTCTCAATCTATCGTAATTGCCTGTCATGAAGGACAAAAGCCATGCATTTCGCAAA
>CAJQOR010000426.1 GCA_905479965.1 uncultured Rhizobiaceae group bacterium
CTTGCAACCCCTGAATCAAAAGCGATAACCGGAATACCGTCTTTCTGCGCAGTTTTCAAAAGTGGCACAGTTGCCTGACTATCAATTGCAGCAATACCAATTGCTGTTGGTTTTTTTGCGATAGCAGCTGAAATCATATCCATCTGACGATCCACAGCACCTTCGCCATCGGGACCTTCAAATGTTACTTCAGCGCCAAGCTCTTCTGCAGCTTGTTCTGCACCGATTTTAACAGCTTGCCAGAATTGGTGTTGGAAACCTTTTGAAACAAGCGCGATGTAAGGCTTATCCTCGGCAAACGTCATGACTGAACTTCCTGCCAATGCTGTCGCAGCAACAAGTCCCATTACTATTCTTCTCGTGAACATAATTTTCCTCCCATATAGGTTTTGAGTAGACGAGTCTTGATTGTGGAGATTTTCACTCCGTCCCCCCAAAGCATTTGCTTTGGAGAAATATTCTTGAAATTAAAAACCATTACGCCCCTGATCATGTCTTTCCGCGGCGCAACTGGTCGGCATAAACGGCCAAGATAATGATCGAACCGGTGACAACGATCTGCCATTCCTGTGGAACCGATAAAATACGAAGCCCATTGGCGACAACTGAGATGATAAGTGCACCAATGATTGTGCCTAACATCGTTCCTTTACCACCGCTCAAAGATGTTCCACCGATGACAACAGCTGCAATCGCATCAAGCTCGTAGCCTTGACCAATAGCGGGTTGTGCCGAGTTAATACGTGATGCCAGCAGTATGCCTGCAATTGCGCAAATACCGCCAGCAAGTGAATACACAACGATCTTCCAACGATCTGTGTTCACCCCAGACAAACGAAGTGCTTCTTCGTTGCTACCAAGAGCAAAAATAAACCGACCGAGGATGGTTCGCGTTAAAATAAACGAAGCGAAAATGGCGACCAAAAATAGGATGAGCACACCATTTGGAACTGGAAACGCTGGCAATATATGCCCAACAAGCGAGCCTGTTGAAATATCAACAAAGCCTTCCGTATCATTGAAATAAATTGGGCGACCGCCACAAATTGCAAGCGAAAGCCCCTTATAAACAAGCATCATTCCCAGGGTAGCAATAAAAGGTGGGATATTAAGTTTCGCTACAAAGAAACCGGAGAGTGCACCCGCTAAAAAGCCCGCTAAAAGCGCGCCAGGAATACCGATATACATTGGCAAACCTAAATTGGTCAGCAATACCCCAGCAACAACCGCGCAAAAGGTCATCAATGTTCCAACCGAAAGATCAATCCCTGCTGTAATAATGACCAAAGTTGCGGCAATCGCGAGAACTCCGTTAACCGAGGTTGCTTGCAATATGGATATGATATTTGACGTTTGAAAAAAGTTTGGCGAAGCTAAACTAAATCCAATCACCAAAAAGATGAGACCACTAAATGCCCAAAAGCGATGTTGGTTTCGTTTCGCACGTTCGAGCAGGCTGTTTGCGCCAAGTTCGGATGATTTTACAATTGTATCATTCATGATGACATCTCACTGATTTGATTGTTTTTATTGTTGGATGATTGCATGGTGGCTGTTGCCAAATGCATGATCTCTTCTTGACTGGAATTGGCCGGTAAAAAACCTGTCAGATTGCCTTCACACATCACCGCAATACGGTGGCTTAAACGTAAAATTTCCGGAAGTTCTGAGGAAATAACGATAATCGCTTTACCACTGGCAGCTAGTTCACGCAGGATCTTATAAATCTCACTTTTTGCACCGACATCCACACCACGCGTCGGCTCATCAAAGATTAAAATATCGCAATCGCGCAACAACCATTTTGCAATGACAACTTTCTGCTGATTGCCACCTGAGAGCAGTTTAACTTCCTGCTTTTCAGACGGTGTTCTAATATCTAACTTAGATATAAACTCAGTCGCCGTTTGAGAGATTTTAGCTTCATTTAAAATCCCAAGGGAACTGCCAAATCGGGCTATGCTCGCAAGCGAAATATTGGTTCGCACATCCATGCCTAAGACGAGGCCAAAGTGCTTTCTATCTTCGCTTAAATAGCCAATACCAGCTTCAACTGCTTTACTTGGTGTATCAATATGTTTGCGATCGCCACCCACATAAATTTCACCGCTTTCAAGCTTATCAGCACCAAAGATGACGCGCGCAACTTCCGTACGCCCAGCACCCATCAATCCTGCAAACCCTAAAATCTCACCCTTTTTCAGTGAAAAGCTGACGTCTTTGACAAATTTGCCTCGATTGAGGTTTTTGACTTCAAGCGCTGTAGCATTATCTGATGTATCAGGTTTTAGCTCTATTTCGAGATCGAGATCACGGCCAACCATCATGGAAATGATATCCTCAATGGAGGTGTCATTGCTATCCCGTACACCAACAAACTCGCCATCGCGCATCACAGTTACACGATCAGAAATCTGTTTTATCTCATCCATTTTATGGCTGATATAAACGATACCAACACCATCAGACTTTAGCTGATCAATGATACGAAACAGCTCCTGAATTTCAGTGTCATTAAGCGCTGCGGTTGGCTCATCCATGATTAGAATTTTAGAATTGTAGGACAATGCCTTGGCAATTTCGACCATCTGCTGCTTGGCAATGGTCATGGTTCCGACGTCAGAACGTACATCCATCGCGACATTCATTTTACGAAAAATATCTTCAGCGTTTTTATTGAGTAACGCTTCATCTAAAATTCCTAAAAAATTACGTGGCTCGCGACCAATAAACATATTTTGCGCGACAGTTAGATCATTCATCAAACTCAGCTCTTGATGAATAATACCAAC
>CAJQOR010000427.1 GCA_905479965.1 uncultured Rhizobiaceae group bacterium
CTGGTGGTATCCGATGTGGACCAAGGAAGCTTGCCCTGGTCTGCCAGACTGGAAAGCACTCAATGACTGTGCTGATTTGTTCAAAACAGCTGAGACCGGCGATAAAGGTCGTTATCTTGATGGTCCTGTAGACTGGTTGAAACATGGTCAGGAACGAGCCGAAGCACTCGAAATGAACTTCACTGTTATCAATGCTGGTTCTGCTGCTGCTCTCTGGGCTGAGATTGGCGCCGCAGAAAAAGACAAACGTCCGGTAGTTGTCTTCAACTGGACACCAAACTTTGCAGAAGCTGTATGGCCTGGTGAATTTGTCGAATTTCCAGAGTGGGAAGATGGTTGTGACAAAGATCCATCAAAAGGCCCGAATAAAGAAGCTCTTTATGATTGCGGAAACCCTGCAAAAGGTTACTTAAAGAAAGCAGCATGGGATGGTATGAAAGATAAATGGCCAGGTGCTTACGATATCTTGACTAAAATTTCTTTCTCAAATCCTCAGATCGCGGAGATGGCAAAATTCGTAGATGTCGATGAGATGGAACCAGAAGAAGCAGCTGAAGCATGGCTTGAAGCAAACGAAGATGTTTGGAAAAGCTGGCTCAATTAAGCCAGATTTGATAACCTGTTTCCCCGTCCGAACATCTTCGGGCGGGTTCGATTATAAGAGGCCGCAATGAGCAACACCAAACCCGTCATATCCTGTAAAAATGTTTGGAAGCTGTTTGGCCCAAACCCCCAAAATTATATAAAATCCATGCCAGATGGGCATGATTACGATAGCATCAGAAATGATGGCTATATTGCAGGTGTGAAGGATGTATCCATTGAGGTTTCACACGGTGAAATGCTTGTTATTATGGGCCTATCAGGTTCAGGAAAATCGACGCTTGTTCGCTGCTTTTCTCGCCTTCATGACATCACCAGTGGCACCATTGAGGTGGATGGCCAAGACATAATGTCTTTGACTGAGAAAGAGCTGATTGATCTACGCCGTAATAAAATGGGAATGGTTTTTCAGTCTTTTGGACTTCTGCCGCATCGGACGGTTTTAGAAAATGTCGCCCTACCACTAGAAATGCGCGGCCAAGGAACGCACGAGCGCCGTGCACGTGCGCTGGAAGTTATCAAACTCGTTGGTCTTGATGGCCGGGAAAACTATTTCCCAAGAGAACTCTCTGGTGGCCAGCAACAGCGAGTGGGTATCGCTCGCTCTCTTGCTATTGAACCTGATATTTGGTTTTTGGATGAGCCATTTTCCGCTCTTGATCCATTAATTCGTCGGGAGATGCAAGACGAGTTTTTACGCTTGCAAGAAATTCTCGGTAAAACGATTGTTTTTATTACCCATGATTTTGACGAGGCCTTACGTCTTGCGGACCGCATCGCGATAATGAAAGATGGCTCCGTGGAACAATGCGATACACCGGATCAGATTGTGTTAAATCCCGCTACAGAATATGTGCGAAAATTTACCGAAGAAATTGATAAAGCCCGAGTTGTGAGAGCTGGAAGCATCGCCAAACAGGATGAAAAAGGTTCTGGGAAAGCGGTTGACGCAAAAGCCAATGTTCATTCTTTGGCTCGATTACTTGTCAACGACAAACGCGCATGGATACCAGTGGTGGATGCTGACGGCTCAAAATTAGGAGCAATAAATCGCCAAGAAGCGCTCGAAATTCTTCTAGGTGCAGGATAATGGCGCAAACACTAAGCATAACAGAAAACGCAGAGCCAGAGCCGACAGCCCGGCTCAGCCGAAGACAAGTGTGTGTCGGTATTGTTACAACAGCTGTATTAATGATTATTTTCCGCCCATTTCTACCCGAATTTCTGGTGAGATTACCGGAAACTTGGATACCACCCTTGGCAATCTGGCTGGACGCCATCTTTAATTTCGTCAAAGATGATTTGGGATTACTGACGCTTACAAGAACCATAACAGCCGGTCTTGAATGGTGTCTTGATGTCACTGCGAACCTTCTCCATGGCAAAAGACGATGGCCATTTCTTGGCCCCATTCCCTGGACTGCTATCGCTGCATTTGCAGCGGTGCTCGGTTGGTATCTAGGTGGTTGGCGCATGTCTTTACTGGCCGGCGGTACGTTTGTCTGGACGGCGCTTATTGGTCAATGGGAAATAGCCATGCAGACTATGTCGGTCTTGGTCGTCGCTGCACCCCTTGCCTTTATTATCGGTATCTTACTAGGAATTGCGGCATGGAAGTATCGTTGGTTCGATAACATAATAAGACCCGTACTCTCTGTTCTGCAAACCCTGCCTTTTTTTACTTACCTATTACCAGCAGTCATCTTCTTTAAAGTTGGCCCAACGGCTGGCGCTGTGGCAACCGTAATCTACGCCATTCCACCCATGATCCTGATGACAACTTTGGGCCTTAAGAAAGTACCAGACGAGGTAATAGAAGCAGGTCAAATGAGTGGTTGCACACGCTGGCAGATGTTGCGTCACATATATTTACCATCGGCACGTACTGAAATTTTGGTAGGCCTCAATCAGGTCATTATGCTCTGCTTGGCTATGGTCGTATTGACCGCTTTTATAGGCATGCCCGGGCTTGGTGCAAAACTGCTTGCAATGATGGGAAGCTTCAAACTTGGCCGCAGCTTTGAAATAGGTGTCACTATTGTACTTCTGGCCGTGATGCTCGACCGCATGTCCAAAGCCTGGGTGATCAAACAACCTGAGCATTTTGAACAGGATACTCCGTGGTGGGAAAAGCATAAATATGCATTGCTCGCACTTGGTGCTTTTGTTGCTTTCCTGATCGTGGCTCAGTTCGTGCAAGTTGCTGAAGAAATTACGAGGAAGCAGAACTTTTCCAAAGGAAAAGAGATTGATTTAATCATCAAAAATGTTCTTGATATTGACGCAGTCCAAGCTGTCACGAATTGGCTTAGATGGTTTTTGAATGTTAAAATTCTAATACCTTTCAGAAACTTTATGCTCTATATTCCAACGACAGCTTTTATCATGTTGATTGTTGCGTTCTCTCTTTGGTTGGGTGGCCGAAAATCAGCAATCTATGCCGCCGTATTTTTTACAATAGTTGCATTTAGCGGATGGTGGGATAGATCAGTGATTACGCTTTATACCGTAATTTCTGCCGTGGCACTTTCCATGTTAATTGGCATACCAACTGGCATTGCTGCAGCGCGCAGTGAAAAATGGTCCAAACGTATCTTACTGGTATGCGACACAGCCCAAACCTTCCCTAGTTTTATTTATCTCATACCTGCCATTATGTTGTTTGGTGTAAATGATGTAGCCGTAATTTTTTCGATCTTGATTTTTGCGACCGTCCCATTAACACGCTACACAATTGAGGGGTTACGCACAGTTCCACCAGAGATGACCGAAGCTGCTGATATGTCAGGCGCTACGCGTCGCCAAAAATTATGGAAAGTGCAATTGCCGTTAGCCTTACCAACTATGGCTGTTGGCTTCAACCAAGCCATTATGTTTGCATTTTTTATGGTTATCATCGCCGCCTTCATAGGAACGCAAGATCTGGGGCAAGAGCTTCAACGTACTCTTGCAGGAACGAATTTGGGAAAGAACTTTGTTCTCGGGATGTGTGTTTCCCTAATGGCTCTCACTTTTGATATAGCCATATTGCGTTGGGCTGAAGAGAAAAAGAAAAAACTAGGCTTATAAGACTAGTTCGCTTTCGGCATTACGATGTTTTTTGACGCATTCCACCTTCGGCGGCGCTCGTTGGAACCAGGGCCTGAACAAGTGTTTTCATATCAACCAATCCGACTTTATGCCCATTTTTTATCACGGTAAAAGTCTGTCCCACATCACCCTTAGATTTTGAGATGACGGATTCCAACGTATCATCCGCGTCCACTTCGCCTGATGTTGTTGAAGCGGAACTCTCAGAATAAGACGTCATAATAGAGCGCACGCGCAACACGCGTGCACGGTTTATATCGCTGATAAAATCAACAATGTAAGGATCGTTTGGATGCAATAAAATATCTTGCGGTTCACCTTGTTGAACCACAATGCCATCCTTTAAAATGACAAGGTGGTCAGCAAGCTTTAAAGCTTCATCCAGATCATGACTGATAAACACAATTGTCTTTTGCAACTCTTTTTGCAGCTCGAGCAAAAGATCCTGCATATCTGTTCGAATAAGTGGATCAAGTGCAGAAAAGGCTTCATCCATTAGCATGATGGGTGCGTTTGATGTGAGTGCACGCGCAATTCCAACACGTTGCTTCATACCACCGGACATCTGATGAGGATATTGTTGGTCTTGACCTTTAAGGCCAACGCGTTCCAACCATTTGAGTGCGTCTTTTTCATAGTCGCTTGGACTTGTGCCGCGGACAGCTTGCGCCAATCCTGTGTTTTCCAAAACTGTTCTATGCGGAAATAGCGCAAAATGCTGAAACACCATAGACATTTGAAGGCGTCTCATCTGCCGCAAACGATCTTCATCAAAATTCAAGACATTTTCGCCATCGATCCAAATCTCTCCAGATGTCGGTTCAATAAGTCGATTGAAATGACGAACGAGTGTAGACTTCCCCGAACCAGACAACCCCATAATGACGGTGATTTCTCCCGCATACATATCAATATTGATATCGCTGAGACCCAGAACATGATTATGCTGGTTTAAAAGTTCTTGTTTGCTCATGCCTTGATGAACATGTTCAAGCATAGGCGTTGGGTTGCCACCAAAAATCTTGTAGAGGCTTCGAATGGAGATGCTTTTTTGTTTTTCCATAATAGTTTCTCGCATTGAATAATTTAATGATTGCTGACACTTGATGCAGCGTTAATTCTCGCAAGCGCAGCTTTCGTAACGCGATCCAAAATGATTGCAAGAAGCACAATACCCAGACCAGCGACCAGGCCAACACCCAATTCTAGGTTTCGAATTCCGCGCAACACAAGAACACCAAGTCCAGGAGCTGACACCAGAGATGCGATGACAACCATTGCAAGGCTCATCATAATTGTTTGGTTTACACCTGCCATGATGTTGGGCAATGCGAGCGGTATCTCAACATTGTAAAGTTTCTGACGTTTAGTCATGCCAAAGGC
>CAJQOR010000428.1 GCA_905479965.1 uncultured Rhizobiaceae group bacterium
AACATCTGGAAGATGGCACCTTGGACACCTTGCACATTGGCCGCAAAGATACCCATTGTCACATAACCCATGTGAGCCACTGATGAATAAGCAATCAGCTTTTTAATATCAGTCTGCATCATCGCGACAAGTGAAGTGTAAACAATTGCAATCGCTGAAAGTGCAAATACATATGGTGCAAAATCAGCGGATGCGACCGGGAACATCGCAAGTGAGAAACGGATAAGTCCGTAACCGCCAAGTTTTAGCAGAACACCAGCCAAGATCACAGAACCAGCAGTTGGCGCTTCCACGTGCGCATCCGGCAACCATGTGTGAACAGGCCACATTGGCATTTTCACAGCAAATGAAGCAAAGAACGCAAGCCACAACCATGTTTGCATCGATACAGGGAAATCAAATTCCAAAAGCTTCGTGATATCTGTTGTGCCAGCCTGCCAATACATAGCCATGATCGCAAGAAGCATCAGCACGGAACCGAGCAATGTATATAGGAAGAATTTGAAACTTGCATAAACGCGGCGCTGACCACCCCAAACACCAATGATAATAAACATTGGAATGAGACCTGCTTCAAAGAACACATAGAACAAGACGATATCAAGTGCGCAGAACACACCAATCATCAATGTTTCTAAGATCAAGAATGCAATCATGTAATCGCGAAAGCGGCTCTTTATCGAGTTTTTACTTGCGATCACACAGAGCGGCATCAAGAACGTTGTCAAAATGACGAACAACATGGAAATGCCATCCACACCCATATGGTATGAAATGCCAGAACCCAACCAGTCCATTTTTTCAACCATCTGGAAACCAGGGTTTGCATTATCAAACCCAATCCAGACAAACAACGAGAAAACAAACGTGAACGCGGTAACCATCAATGAAACGTAATAAACATTACGTCGGGAGGTTTCCCCCTCGTCTTTCATAAAGAGCAAGACCAAAACGCCGATAAGCGGCAGGAAGGTGACCGTTGATAGAAGTGGCCAATCAATCATTAAAATGCACTCCCGAGAGTCATCCAGGTTACTAGAGCCGCAATACCAATAAGCATGGCAAAGGCATAGTGATATAAATATCCAGTTTGGAACTTAACCACGCGGTTGGTGATATCTTGAACGCGTGCTGCGATACCATTTGGACCAAATCCATCAATCACACGACCATCTCCCTGTTTCCAAAGGAAAGTTCCAAGCCATTTAGCTGGACGTACGAATAGGAAATCATAGATCTCATCGAAGTACCATTTGTTCAGTAGGAAATTGTACAAAATCGAGAAATCTTCCGCGAAACGTTTTGGTGTCTCTGGTGAACGGATATACATATACCAAGCCGTTGCAAACCCAAGTACCATCGCGACGAACGGGCTCAATTTTACCCAAACTGGAACGTTGTGGAAATCTTCAAGAACCGTGTTGCCTTCGACAGTAAACAAAGCTGACTGCCAGAACATATCGTAATTGTCTCCAAAGAAATATGACTTAAAGACGAAACCAGCAGCAAGTGCGCCAACAGCAAGAAGATAAAGTGGGACCAACATAACTGGAGGTGATTCATGCACATGATGCATTACATCCGCGGCTGCACGAGGCTTGCCATGGAACGTTAAGAAAATCAAACGCCAGGAGTAGAAGCTTGTGAACAGCGCAGCGATAACAAGCATTGTAAAGGCAAATCCTGAAACACCAAGCGGTGAAGCAAATGCAGATTCAATGATCGCATCTTTTGAAAAGAAGCCCGCTGTTCCGATATAAGTGAGTGGAAGACCAAGACCCGTCAGCGCGACAGTTCCGATCACCATCATCCAATATGTGAGTTTGATGTGTTTGCGCAATCCACCCATGCGGCGCATGTCTTGCTCGTCAGAGACAGCGTGAATAACAGAACCAGCACCTAAAAACAACAAGGCTTTAAAGAACGCGTGCGTAAACAGATGGAAGATCGCAGCACCATAAGCACCTACGCCAAGCGCTACAAACATATAACCTAGCTGCGAACATGTAGAATAAGCAATAACGCGCTTGATATCGTTTTGAACAAGGCCAACAGTTGCAGCAAAGAAGGCTGTAATTGCACCAATAACGGTGACAAATGTGAGGGCAGTTGGTGAGAATTCGAAGATCGGCGACATGCGCGCAACCAAGAATACACCTGCCGTCACCATGGTCGCTGCGTGGATAAGAGCAGACACAGGTGTCGGTCCTTCCATCGCATCAGGTAGCCATGTGTGAAGCAAGAATTGAGCTGATTTACCCATCGCCCCCATGAACAAGAGCAAACAACAAATCGTCAAAGCACCGTTTTTATCAAGCTCCATGCCAAATATTGTAGTGATCACCTCACCCATTTCAGCTGTTGGTGCATAATCAGAAGCACCCGCAAAGATCGCATCAAATGATACTGAACCAAACAACATAAAGATGCCGAATATACCAAGTGCAAAACCAAAGTCACCAACACGATTGACGATAAACGCCTTCATCGAAGCAGCCGTTGCTGAAGGTTTTTTGAACCAGAAACCAATCAATAGGTAAGATGCAAGGCCCACACCTTCCCAACCAAAGAACATTTGGATCAGGTTGCTGGATGTCACCAACATCAACATGGCAAAGGTAAACAACGACAAATAAGCAAAGAAGCGCGGACGATGTGGGTCGTGGTGCATGTAGCCAATTGAATAAACATGCAC
>CAJQOR010000429.1 GCA_905479965.1 uncultured Rhizobiaceae group bacterium
GCGCGCGCAGAATGCTATCTTTGTCGTCTGATCCGGCTCTCCGAGCTGCCTGTGCAAACATATGAACCTGAGTATAAGCCGCCTCAGTCACTGCTGAAATAGGGCTATCAGGTCCAAACTTTGCGTGGTACGAATTTATAAATTTTAAGTTCTCTTCACTTTTAATCGTGCTAAAATAAGGCGCAGCTGTTATGTGCCCCCGAGAAGCTTTTGGACCTATTTGGGAGATTTCTATCTCCCCTGTGATTGTGCTGCCAATGGGGCTAACCTCAGGGTCAATTCCAGCTTCATAAAAAGCTTTGTAAAGCGCAACGACGCCATCCCCGACAATTGTTGAAAATATATTGATTGGGCCGTGTTTCTTAATTTTACCAATGACGCGATCAATGTCTTTTTGTTCCGGCTTTAGCGGAATGTATATTTCATCAACAACGGAGCCATACCTATTTGCAATGAGGTCGCGCATGACACGGTTTGATTCATAAGGGAACACATAATTTGATCCCACCAATAAGAATTTATTGCTGTAGTTCTTAAATAGATGATCCGCTAACCAGATTATGTTTTGATTAGGAACCGCACCACCGTAAATACAATTAGGCGAGAACTCAAAACCTTCATAAAAAGTTGGGTAAAATAAGAGCTTTTGCTGACTTTCTATTATCGGCAAAACCAACTTTCTGGAAGATGATTTATAGCATCCAAATATAGTCGATGCACCTTGATCTAAAAGTCTCCGGCATTCGGTTTGAAACAGCTTTAGATCGCACTTTGGATCTGCCTGCAGTAATTTTAATTCGCGTCCGTTGATACCACCCGTCGCGTTAACTTCATCAACCGCCAACGCAACGGCATTGCCCAAACTTTCTTCAATAAGTGATGTGACGCCTACCTTGGAAAAGAGGCTACCTATAATAATCGGATCTGAATTTGTAGTTTCTGCCATAATTCAAACGCTACTAAACATTTGGCACAGAATTTCAAGTAAATTCTTCATGCGGGCAGCATAGACCGCCAAAAAACAAATTCAAGTGAATTAGAAACAATTATGAAATGTTCTCTCCAAATGGTTGTATTTGTAAAGAGCTTTTACGTTTGAGAAATTGATACCTCGAAATGAAAACAAGGGGGTTAGGATCATTTTAAATACTCCAAAAGAAACAATTTTCTGCCAATTTGTTGTTGCAGTAACTTCTGCGATTGGCTCGAACTTGCCGTCATCGCTTGAGTTTATATGGGCCGCTATAACTTCGAACTCGCAAGTTATAAAGCAGCATCTCTACAGCAACAACTGGCACCAAGGGGACATCACACCTCATCGCTTGAGTATTGCTCCAAAGTAAAACAACACACGTCATATCTACTCAAAACCCAAAATCAACATTACGAAGATTTAATATTTCAAGGCAATGGTTAACTTGCCCGCCGATTATTTTGCGTTAAAATTTCAACCAACTTTTGAACCTAGCAACGCGCATATTATTAGGATGCTCTTATGCAATTTAATCTTAAAAAACTAGCTGTAGCTTTCATAGTATTGCCCGTGCTTTCTGTTCCAATTGGCGCTCAAATTCAAGCCAAGGCTATAAAAGACATATCGAACCAGAAAGTTGATATGCGGCAATTACGCGAAGCGGTGGCATCAAGAACTTTGACTTGGCTCACGGGGAGTTCATCAAACAACGATTATATTTCTGTCGGGCGATCGGCAAACTTCTTTGGGTTCGTCGCATTGCGTGTTTCAAGCGGACACAGCCTAACGAGAAGCCGCGTTGCACGCGATACGCTCGCCGTATTAAATGATGCTCAACAGACCTCCCTAATTTCTATTTTGAACGCGCAAAAGAAACCGTTTGAGCAAACACAAGCGGCGCGCTTTGAAATGAACCGCGCATTGGAAGGTTTGCTTGTCGGCGAGCAGATCTCACAGAAACAATTCTTGGAGCTTGGGCGTGCCTATGGGGCCAGCGAAGCTAATCTTGGGCGTGTAATCGGCCAAAAACTGGGCGAGATTGTGCAAACGCTCTCGCCGGATCAGCAATCGAAGTTATCTGATATCCGAGCTGCGCATGTCTCCGGTCAGGGCGGCGAACCCGATCAAAAAGGGATTAAGTTACGTATTTCAAAACAGGATAAACAAGAACTCGTTAATCTAGCAGCACGCCTGCTGAGTTGGACAACAGGTTCCCAAGAATTCAATGATTTTGAAGTTGTTGGCAAACCAAGTCAGCATTTTGGTTTCGTTTCGCTTCGAATGGAATCCAATCATGGTGTGCGACGCGGTGAGGTTGCAAAAAAAGTCTTAAACCTATTAACGCCAAACCAGAGGGCAAAGCTTGATGCATCTGCTGAGTTAAATAGGCAGCAATTTGATTTCTTTTTACAGACACGCGGCCAACTGATGAGGCAATTAGAAACTGCTCTGGATGGGGGCATAATTGACGTGTCCGAAGTCACTCGATTGGGTTCTGATGTCGGTGAAATTGAAGCAAATATGACGTGGGCGCAGGCCGTCGCTATGCTCGATGTGCGCAATAGCTTGTCAGAAG
>CAJQOR010000430.1 GCA_905479965.1 uncultured Rhizobiaceae group bacterium
AGCTTAACAACAGCAGAATTTGAAAGCACGTTGTCCGTGTCAGCAATGAAAAGCGATGGCAATGGGAATGCTATGAGCCTGGATTTGGAATCTTTCGCCGGGTTGTCATTTTCTATGGAGCAGGAAAACGGTAAGTTAACGGGCTTTAGTCTTGATTTTGAAATGTCTACCTCTATGGCTTTTGAAGGTTCAAATGCTGGTGGTGGTTATCAAGCGGTCTCATACGAGAATATGCAGTCTTTTAGTATTGATTTCTCAATTGGAGAAGATGAAGACGGAAACACTGTTACATCATTTTCATTTGAACGTTCAGAGGTAACACAAGCTTCATTCGTTTCATTTGGTGACCAAAACGGTCTTGGTTTCGGTGCTGGTGTGGGTAGCTTAAACGATATGGCTGCTCTTTTTGATGAGGGTGGAACACAAAGCAGCTTTGATCAGGATGAAGGTGAAAGCCCTTTAACAGCTGAAGCGGTTGTTGATCTTGAAATGGCGGCTGCACTTGAGATCATGAAGTCTATTGCCGAAGCTGCGCGTGACAATACGGTCAACAGTTTGTTTGGCGAGACATATTATGGTGACTATTGATCATTCATGAATATCCGTTCTTATAACAAGGCCTCTTTCATTTTCGATTGGGGCCTTTTTTGTGCCATGTCCGTAAATCAACTTGATGTGTCCAAAATCGGACTTGCAGCACCTCGTGAATTTGCTAGGCTCACACAAATACGCATTGAAATGCATCAGGGAATCACATTGGGGAAACGTATTGGAACATTTTGATTTGATTGTTATCGGCAGTGGACCCGCTGGCCGACGCGCAGCTATTCAAGCGGCTAAATTGGGCAAACGTGTAATTGTGATTGAAAAAGGAAGGCGTGTCGGCGGAGTTTCGGTTCACACTGGAACCATTCCTTCCAAAACCCTTCGAGAGACTGCTTTAAATTTAAGTGGTTGGCGTGAACGTGGTTTTTATGGGCGCGCATATCGCGTGAAACAGAACCTTTCTGCTGAAGATTTGCGTAAGCGTTTGCATATTACACTTAACCACGAGGTTGAGGTGCTTGAGCATCAATTTGCCAGAAACCGCGTTGAGACGTTTAAAGGGACTGCAAAATTTGTTGAGAAAAATATCATTGAAGTGCACGGCGAAGATGGCGAGATCACGCAGTTTTCATCTGAACGGTTCCTTCTAACGGTCGGGACGCGTCCTTATCGGCCCGATGATCTACCCTTTGATGGTAAGCGCCTACTTGATAGTGATGAAATTCTTGATCTTGAGGATCTGCCGCGCAGTATCACGGTTATCGGCGCCGGAGTTATTGGCATTGAGTATGCTACAATCTTTAACGCGCTTGATGTGCATGTGACATTGGTTGAACCGCGCGATTCCATGCTCGACTTTATCGATAAAGAGTTGGTTGGTGATTTGGTTTACCAACTTCGCGACCGAAACATGGTCCTGCGCTTTGGCAAAAAAGTTGATAAAGTTCAATTGTTAGAGGGTAGCGGCTGCCAAATTGAAATGGAAGACGGCCGGATTATTAAATCTGATATGGTTCTCTTTGCTGCAGGGCGCATGGGTGCCACAGATGGTTTGGGGTTAGAGAATTGCGGCTTGGAATGCGATCATCGCGGGCGCATCAAGGTTGATGCAAAAACGTTTGAAACTAGCATTAAAGGTATTTATGCAGCTGGCGATGTGATCGGTTTTCCAAGTTTAGCATCGACATCCATGGAGCAGGGGAGAATTGCAGCTTGCCATGCATTTGGTGAGAAAGCATATAATCCCCCTGAATATTTCCCTTATGGCATTTATTCCGTTCCAGAAATTTCAACAATTGGTATGACCGAAGAAGAAGTCAAGGCGCGTAATATTCCTTATGAATGTGGAATAGCTCGTTTTAGAGAAACATCTCGTGGTCATATTATGGGGCTTGAAACGGGCATGCTGAAAATGATCTTTTCGCTCAAGACGCGCAGATTGCTTGGTTGTCACATTGTTGGCGAAGGTGCGACGGAGTTAATCCATGTGGGTCAAGCAGTACTCAATCTGAAGGGTACGCTTGAATATTTTGTTGAAAATACATTTAACTATCCAACGCTTGCTGAAGCTTATAAAATTGCAGCGCTCGACGCTTGGAATAAAATGCCAATTCAGGATTGAGGTGCAAGTTTAAGGTCTGGGATCGCTCAGCGGTAGAATTGCGCCCAAAGCGCAAGGAGTATCACTGATAGCAAGGCCAATGCCATTGCGATATTAATGATGAATTGGGTGCGGGGTGCAAGATTTAGTCGGTTGATCGTCACCCCAATTGCTAGCCATAAAATATGGATACTTATCCATATGATGTTCATTGCAATGAATTTATAGGTAATTTCTAGCGTAAAATTATCCGGCCAAATTGCAAATCCTGTAAAAAGACTTGTGTTGACCACATAAGCTTTTGGGTTGATGGCTTGCAACATCACGCCGCCTGATATGCCGGGTTCCTTTTGTGCGCCGGCAAATGCAGTTTTCGTACCCGAGAATGCGATCTTATAGGCGAGGTAACATAAATATCCCACTGACAGAACCAG
>CAJQOR010000431.1 GCA_905479965.1 uncultured Rhizobiaceae group bacterium
TTTTACAAAGTCTTGAAGGACTTTGGAAGCGTCGATAATCGGAAGATCAAGCTCAAACCAGAAATTTGATCCAATGCCCAATTCGCTTTCAACACCGATCTCGCCATCCATAAGGTCTACCAGAGAAGATGCGATCGATAACCCTAAGCCGGTGCCTTCAAATTTCTTGGTCGCAGACGAATCCGCTTGCGAGAATTTGCTGAAGATTTTTTTAATTTGATCAGGACTAATACCAATTCCGGTGTCAGAAACACTGATATGAATTTTCCCATTCTGATCGTGACCTGAAGGTTTTGTCGCAACATTGATCAGCACATGCCCACCATCAGTAAACTTGACCGCGTTACCCACAAGATTTGTGATGATTTGCCGGATGCGGATGGCGTCACCTAAAAGGCTTTTGGGTAACTCTGGTGAAATTCGCAGAATAATCTCTAAGCTTTTGTCTTTTATACTCGCAGATACAAGCGTTGCGATATCATGAGCCGTTTTGGATAGAGAAAAGGGCTCTGCATTGAGTTCTAATTGTCCAGCGTCAATTTTCGAAAAATCCAAAATATCATTGATGACGGTTAAAAGCGTTTCACTAGAATTTACGATCGTGTTTGCAAACATCTTCTGTTTTGCATCAAGTTCGGTGTTTGCCAAAAGCTGCGCCATACCCATCACGCCATTCATTGGCGTGCGTATTTCATGGCTCATATTGGCTAAAAATTCTGACTTTGCTTGCTCGGCACTTTCAGCCAATCGTTTAGCTTCCTCAAGATCAGCCTCACGTTGTTTTAAATCCGTAATATCAAAATATGTCAGCAAATGCGTATCATCAACATTGACGTGGCTATGGACAAACACTTTACCGCTTTCCCGGTATAAAATTTCGGGCCCATAATTACCTGCGCGCACCATTTTTTCGCGCGCTTGAATAACTTCATCCCACGAATAATCAGAGTAACCGTTCTCCACAGGATCGTTTTCTTCCTGGGACAATTCCATCAATTCGCGCATCGTGAGGTTTTTTTCTTCAATCCCCTCATCAAATTCCCACATATCGATGAAACGGGCGTTCATGTGGAGGACATTAAGATCTCTATCCAAAAACAAGATGCCATAATCGATGTTATTGAGAACACTTTCGAACTGCTGCTCTTGCCTTTGCATGAGTGTGATATCATTAAATGTGAGCAGATAATGCTCATCTAATTTTATCGAGCTTTGAACGAGTGTTTTTTCCCCGCGATTAACAATTTCAGGCCCTGTATCACTAAGCCGTAGCGCACCAATAAAGCCATTAATGATGCGCTTTCTTTCAATGGGTTCAAGTTCAGTTTTTTTAAAATCCGCATTGTTGAGTGATGCATCGATCAGTTCATAAAGCGTAATATTTTGATAATCCAGGCCGTCTGGATATTCCCAAATGTCTTTGCATCGCTGATTGATGTAAAGGACGTTAAATTCTGCGTCTAAAAAAACAACGCCATTGTCAATATTGGATAGAACGTTTTGAAACTGAAGTTCGCGCAGTTTTGGCGCATTAAATCCGCGCTCGGACATGTTAGTATCTGAGGTTGGTAAATGCTCAACAATTTTCTCAGGAGATTGGCTCATAGCTCACTATCCGATGGTTTCATCAAAACTATGCCGTTATGAGGTTAACAAACGGAAAACAACCAAGGTCTAGAACAAGGGGTTTAGTTTTTGCATTAAAAAACCCGCCGATATAAATACCGGCGGGTTTCGTATTACATTTAAGCTAAGCTTTGAGAGCGAATTACTCGTCGTTGCCTTTAAGAGCAGCGCCAAGAATATCACCCAATGAAGCGCCTGAGTCAGATGAACCAAACTGTTCAACAGCTTGTTTCTCTTCAGCGATTTCAAGAGCTTTAATAGACAATGTAACTTTACGATCTTTCTTAGAGAAGTTCGTTACACGTGCATCAACTGTTTGACCAACAGAGAAACGCTCAGGGCGTTGCTCGTCACGGTCACGAGACAAGTCGCTGCGACGGATGTAAGACGAAACTTCTGGGAAGTCGACAAGTTTAACTTCAAGACCAGCATCCTGAACGTCAGTGACTTCAACAGACACAACTGCGTTTTTACGCAATTCGCCAGAAGCAGCTGCTTCACCAAGATTGTCTTTAGACAATTGCTTGATGCCAAGTGAGATACGCTCTTTGTCAACATCAACGTCAAGAACAACAGCTTGAACAGCGTCGCCTTTGTTGAAGTCTTCAATGGCTTGCTCACCAGGACGGTTCCAGTCAAGATCTGACAAGTGAACCATGCCGTCAACATCGCCTTCAAGACCAACAAACAAACCAAACTCAGTTTTGTTTTTAACTTCGCCTTCAACAGTAGCACCGACAGGGAATTGGTCAGCAAATGCGTTCCAAGGATTGTCGAGTGTTTGTTTAAGACCAAGTGAGATGCGGCGTTTTGAAGGATCAACTTCAAGCACAACAACTTCAACTTCTTCAGAAGTCGACAAGATCTTGCCTGGGTGTACGTTCTTCTTAGTCCAAGACATTTCAGAAACGTGGATCAGACCTTCAATGCCTGGCTCTAGTTCAACAAATGCACCGTAATCTGTGATGTTAGTAACAGCACCAGAGATTTTCTTGCCAAGTGGGAATTTAGCATCGATACCGTCCCAAGGATCAGTTTCAAGCTGCTTCATGCCCAATGAGATACGGTGTGTATCTTGGTTGATGCGAACGATCTGAACTTTAATTGTTTGACCAATTGTCAAGATTTCAGATGGGTGGTTCACACGACGCCAAGCCATGTCTGTTACGTGAAGTAGACCATCGATACCGCCAAGATCAACGAATGCACCGTAGTCAGTGATGTTTTTAACAACACCGTCAACTGCCTGGCCTTCTTCAAGGTTTTGTACGATTTCAGAACGTTGTTCTGCACGGCTCTCTTCAAGAACTGTACGACGAGATACAACGATGTTGCCGCGACGCTTGTCCATTTTCAAGATTTCGAATGGCTGCGGGTTGTGCATCAAAGGTGTTACGTCACGGATAGGACGAATGTCCACTTGTGAGCGCGGCAAGAACGCAACAGCGCCGTCAAGATCAACTGTGAAGCCACCTTTAACTTGATTGAAGATTGTACCTTCAACGCGTTCGCTAGCTTCGAATTTAGCTTCAAGGCGGATCCAGCTTTCTTCGCGACGTGCTTTTTCACGTGAAAGAACAGCTTCGCCAAGAGCATTTTC
>CAJQOR010000432.1 GCA_905479965.1 uncultured Rhizobiaceae group bacterium
CTCACACCGGGATCTCTTGCACCCTATGTAGGTGAAGACCAATTTTGGGCTATCCCAGCTGCTGTATTTGTGGGTGCACCAGCCTATATTGATGGATATGCAGCACTTCCACTTGCGCGAAGTCTTATAGAAAACGGTATGTCAAACGGCGCTGCGATGGCGTTTTTAGTCTCAGGAGGTGTGGTCAGCATTTGGGGGGCGTTGGCAATTGCACCGGTTCTTAAAATCAGACCATTTTTGCTTTATTTGTTGCTGGCAGTGACTGGGTCACTTGCAGTTGGTTATGCGTTTGAGTGGTTGGTTTAGTGCGTGCTCATGCAGATAATCGCACGTCCAAAAAGTACAAACGGGCGCAATAAGTCAAAATGAGCGGGCATTATGGTCAAACATACCCGCTCGAGAATGTTTCAAATTAGCGGTATTTGGCAGCCGTGATAAATTCGCCGAATGTCTCACACCACACAAGAACTGTATTATATGCCCCAACATCAACGCCTTGAGGGATGTCTGAGATGAAACCATCGAATGTTTTAACGCTGCCTATTGCTGCAGACTGTTCTTTGATAGCGTTAAATCCAGCCTCATCTTCAACAAACTCCGGCACGAGATAAACGATGTAGTCTGGCCCTGGCGCTAACTCACCCATATGGACGATTTTCGTTGCACTTACGGCAACTTTACCGGTTCCCCAATGAAGGAAGTCACTACCTAAGAGATCTTTTGTAAATTCTGCTTCAAACAATGCGTTTTCAGCGGAGCTTTCCAGCATCGCCTGATCAATACTCGGCGGCGCAATAAGAATAGGCAATAGATAAATACCCAGCGCAAAACCAATGGCCAAAGCAATTCCGTGTGTGCCGAGTAAAATGATTTTCCGCATAATGAATATCCTCCAAATGAAAATTGAAGCAAAGCCCTATCATGTCGTGTGAAAACCCGCAATCGGGTATCACTGAACTTAACAAATTTGCTCAAGGTGATGAACTTATAAACGTAAACTATTACTGCCCACTAAATGGGTGTAATGTTTACAAAAATCCTAGATGTAAAACGGTTCCTTTATGCTTGAATTATATGCGTCCACAAACGGCATTTTATCTATCATTGTCCTTATTCTTGCAATTAGCCAAATTGCTATTGGTTCTTGGCCGCGCATAAAAAGAGCTGACCATTCAGGCGCACTTGCAAAGGATGATCTTGAAACACCATTGGTGCCATTCGGTCCATTTTTTGCCATCTGGCTGGTAATTTTTGCTTGGGTGTTAGCCTTTGCGATCTGGCAAATCAGAGTGGAAAATCTGTCGGATGAGGTCCTAGTACTTCTGCGTTTGCCCGTCATATTGATCATGTTATGTACGTGTTTTTGGCAGGCTTATGTGCCTAAATATGGAATGGGAGCTCCAAGCGTCTCGGCGCTTTCTGCCGCTGCCGCGACCGCGATTTTTACGGTTTTGTCCGCCAGTAACATTGTTTTGGATGGTTATTCATTTAATTATTGGTTTGGTCTTGCACCGGTCCAATTTTTAACGGGCTGGCTATGTATAACTGTAATTGTCAATTTGGCGTCAACATTGATCAAGATTGGATCTCGTTTTGACCCGCGGAAAACGCAAAATGCGATTTTACTCATCGCATCGGCAACAGCCGTCGTTGCAATTGTTGCCAACATCACCAATTCCTATCTGGTCGCGACATCAGCTGTTTGGGGATTGTTGGGCGTTTTTGTGAATGTACTTGTCAAAAAGTATGCATCAGAGATTGCTGTTGCTGCTGCTTTTGGGGGCGGGGTAATTTTAGCGGCAACGCATCTTGGTGCGTTGTGGCACGTTTAGAAAAAACGATGAGTTGATCGAGTACGAGGTCTTTGATCCTACCCATTCCCTTGCGCCAATTTAAGATGTAGACATTTGAAATGATGAAAACGAATCTTCAAAAAATGATCGATGGTGAGTGGTATATTTGCATTGATGATGAGTTGGAAGCCTTGCGTCAAAGGGCAGCAGATGCCGTTCACGAACATAATCATATGCACCCGAGCGAGCGGGGAACAATGGGTTCTAAATTACAAAAATTGTTCGCAAGCGCGCACGACAGCGCAATTGTAACGGCACCATTTCATTGCGTTTATGGCATGAACATTCATTTAGATGAAGGTGTTTATCTTAACGCTGATTGCGTGATTTTAGATACTGCAAAGGTGACGATTGGTGCAAGAACTCTGCTTGGCCCGAAAGTTCAACTTTATTGCCCGTTACATCATTTGGAGCGATTAGAACGTTCGCAAGGATATGAAATTGGATATCCAATTACCATCGGAGAAGATGTCTGGATCGGCGGTGGCGCAATCATATTACCTGGCGTTACAATCGGCGATGGCGCTATTGTTGGCGCTGGCAGCGTGGTGACAAAAGATGTAGCCGCAGGTGCAAAAGTTGTTGGAAATCCAGCCAAAGTAATCGGTTAGAGAACGGTTTTGTCGGTTTATTTTTCGCGATCAAATAAATGATATCAACAGGTTAGGCTTTCTAATCTGGCGCTGCACCTTGTCGCCTGAAGCGTTACTTGTTACCAATTTAACGTTATTATTGTTTCGTAGCGTTCCTTGAGTCGGAATAGTCTTGCGCGTGGTTACAAAGAACCAAAAGTTCATTTTGGCAAAAGCCTCGATTGTTATTCTTGATGCAACAGTTTGAATTTGTTTTATCTTTTGGATGAAATGATGAGAAGAACCAGTCAGTTTTTTGGGAGCAAGTCATAATGAAAATCGCCTTATTGATGTTAAGTCATGAAGATGAAAGCGGTTCGGTACAGAACGTTTTCATGCCGCTATCAATCGGGGTGATTGCTGAATTTTTAAAGCTTAATTACAAACAAGATGATTTGGAAATTGAGCTGTTTAAACGACCTTCAAAATTTGAAGAATATTTAAAATTCACCACGCCGGATGTTGTGTTGTTTGGCAACTATATGTGGAACGAAGAGCTAAATTTATATTACGCTTCGCGCCTTAAAAACGAACTTGATAACTGCCTAATTGTGATGGGTGGCCCCAATGTGAGTGTAAACCTTGAGGGTAAAGAGGCGTTTATGGCGCAAAACCCGCATGTTGATATATTGGTTGAAGGTGACGGCGAGATTGTTTCACTTGAGATTTTAAAGCAGTTTGAAGCATTTGATAAATCAATTGCGCTCACCAAGCGTAAGGGCGTTATGAACTGCTTTTCTTATGATCATGACAAAAATGAACTCATTTGCGGAGAGGTGGAAGATACGCGAATTGGTGTTGGTAAAACATCTTTGGACGAAATTCCTTCGCCTTATATTTCTGGCATCATGGATGTCTTTTTTGAAGATAATGCCATTCCGCTTTTGGAATCCAATCGTGGTTGCCCATATGCATGTACCTATTGTCAGCAGGGAACGAAATATTTCTCAAAGGTCAGGTTTTTTGAAGGTGGTCGTATTGGTGATGAAATCGCATATATTGCCAAGAAGAAAAACGAGCTTGGCTTGAATATGTCAATTGTTGAGTTCACCGACCCCAATTTCGGTATGTTTAAACAAGATTTGGACGTGTTTGAAGGTATCAGAAAATCACAAGACCTTTACGATTTCCCAAAACAAGTTTGGTGCTCCACCGGTAAAAGTCAGGCCAATCGCATTTTAACTCATGCAAAAATGTTAAAACCAGATTCGATTATGATCCGCGCTGCTATGCAGAGTATGAACCCTGAAACGCTGAAGCAGGTGGAGCGCAAGAATCTGGATATCAGTGTGTTTGAAGAATTTTCAAACGATGGGGTGGAAACCTATTCTGACGTGATGCTTGGTTTGCCGCTTGAAACACCTGAAACATATGTTGCAGGTATCTTAGAGCTTATCGATAGTAATATTGATGAGTTTTCAATGCCTCAAACGCTTGTGCTTAAAGGCACGCCCATGGAAGCAACTGAATATCTCAATAAGTTTGAGATAAAAACGCGCAATCGCGTTATCCCAGAATGCACTGGGGTCTATGGCAATGAAAAAACTGCTGTGTATGAATTTGAACAGATGATTATGTACACATCGACAATGGATTTTAAAGGCTATTTGGAATGTCGTAAATTTGCACTCATTGTTATGATTTTCCACAATACGCGCATGTTGAAGAACATCTATCGCTACCTTGATCACAAAGGTATTAAACGGTCAGTTTTGCTCGATGGTATATTCCGTGCGTCACTCAATTCAGAAAAATTTGCACCCGTGTATGATGGATTCTTGCAACTCGTGCAGATGGAGCTATTGGCGACCACTGAGCTGCCAAAGGGCGTTGACGTAGACGAGTTAACTGCCAACAAAGTTTATAAATTCCTCTCCGTTGCATTGATGAACCACCGTCTTGCGCTGGTTGAATTGGTGCAAAAATCGCTTGCGGAAACATCTATTCCAATAAAGAAGTCGCGCTCCACTTGCCCCATAGAAATAGATGTTTCCGCAAGCGATTTTTG
>CAJQOR010000433.1 GCA_905479965.1 uncultured Rhizobiaceae group bacterium
CTGAAGAATTGCTGCTTATGGAGCGATATCGTTGAACATCGCTGCAAAACAAACATCTGCACAATCTGTGCAATACATTAAAATACGAAGCCTATCCGGGGACACATAAATGCCAGCTAAAATTACACGTTCTGCCTATGCCGATATGTTTGGCCCAACAACAGGCGACAAAGTTCGTCTTGCCGATACAGAACTCTTCATCGAGGTTGAGAAGGACTATACAACCTATGGCGAAGAAGTGAAATTTGGCGGTGGTAAAGTTATCCGTGATGGGATGGGGCAAAGCCAAATCGCAAGAGCAGACGGCGCTGTAGATACGGTTATCACCAACGCACTTGTTGTCGACGTAACAGGGATCTACAAAGCAGATGTGGGCTTAAAAAATGGCCGAATTGCAGCAATTGGGAAAGCTGGTAATCCTGATACACAAAGCAATGTCGATATCATCGTCGGCCCGGGGACAGAAGCCATCGCTGGTGAAGGCAAGATTCTCACAGCTGGTGGCTTTGACAGTCACATTCACTATATCTGCCCACAGCAAATTGAAGATGCGCTCATGTCAGGTTTAACCACAATGCTTGGCGGCGGTACAGGTCCAGCCCATGGCACATTGGCGACCACATGCACTCCCGGCCCATGGCATATCGGACGCATGATCCAGTCTGCAGATGCATTTCCAATGAATTTGGCGTTTGCTGGTAAAGGCAATGCGTCCGTTCCCAAAGCTCTTGAAGAGATGATACTGGGCGGCGCTTGTGCGCTTAAACTTCACGAAGACTGGGGCACAACTCCTGGCGCAATTGATAATTGTTTAAATGTTGCCGATAGTTATGATGTTCAGGTGATGATACACACAGATACACTCAATGAATCTGGTTTTGTGGAAACATCTTTAGGTGCTATGAAGGGTCGCACTATTCATGCTTTCCACACCGAAGGTGCAGGTGGTGGGCATGCACCAGATATCATTAAAGTCTGTGGTGAGAGCAATGTTTTGCCTGCATCGACCAACCCTACCCGCCCATATACCGTCAACACACTTGCAGAGCATTTGGATATGTTGATGGTATGTCACCATCTTGATAGCGCTATTCCCGAAGACATTGCTTTTGCAGAAAGCCGTATTCGAAAAGAAACAATTGCCGCTGAAGACATTTTACATGACATGGGCGCGTTTTCCATCATTGCATCTGACAGCCAAGCAATGGGTCGTGTTGGTGAGGTGATCACCCGCACGTGGCAAACTGCAGACAAAATGAAGAAACAGCGTGGCTCTTTGCCTGAAGAAAAAGGCGACAATGATAATTTCCGCGTTCGCAGATATATTGCCAAATACACGATTAACCCTGCGATTGCGCACGGAATATCAAAAGAAATTGGCTCTATTGAAGTTGGCAAACGAGCCGATCTGGTTTTATGGAATCCAGCATTTTTTGGCGTCAAGCCAGACATGATCGTCATGGGCGGTTCCATTGTGGCTGCGCCAATGGGAGATCCAAACGCTTCTATCCCGACACCGCAGCCTGTTCATTACCGTCATATGTTTGGTGCCTTTGGTAAAGCTGTGGAACATGCGGCGGTGACATTTGTCTCGCAAGCTGCCCATGAAGCTGGGTTACGTGAGAGTTTAGGGGTTGCAAAACAACTGGTTCCTGTTGAAAATACGCGCGGTGGCATTTCAAAAGCCGATCTTCTGTTAAATAATGCGATGCCAGAAGTTGAAGTTGATCCCGAAACATACGAAGTAAGAGCCGATGGTGAGCTTCTCACTTGCGAACCTGCTGATGTGCTTCCAATGGCGCAGCGGTACTTCTTATTTTAAGGATACTTTTATGATCTATCTGATCGCAACTTTAAAAATTAAACCTGGCAGCCAAGAAACGCTTAAAAAACTTGTGGCGCCATGTATTGAAGGCACACGCAAAGAGGCTGGTAACATCTCTTATGATTTGTTTGAAAACATGACAGAAGAAAATACGCTGACATTTGTTGAACGTTGGGAAACGCAAGAAGCGGTTGATAACCACTTTACCGAACCACATTTTCTAGCTTGGCGAGAAGCAGCATCTGATTATTTTCTTGATCGAAAAATTGAGATTATCACGCCGCAAGATGTTGTTGTGAAGTAGAAGATATATCGTTATGCGCCCTGAATTGAAAACAAAGATCATTGATGTTTGCAACACCAAGATCGAACAGAAAGGCGAAAATGTCGGCTTGTCATTTTACGCCTTTTTCGCCAATAAAAATACAAATCCTGAATTACTCATGGAAGCTGCAACTTGGTGGATTAAAACACACGAACTCGATCACTTCGAAAAGGCTGTAAAAATTCGTGAGATGATAAAGACCATGCCATGATTTCAGCGAACCAAACCACCTTTGAATTTGATCAATCTGACGACACCATCACACTTGATGAAACGGCGCGACATCGCCGCCGTATGAAAATGATATCAGATAATGGCATCGAATTCTTATTAGACTTACCAATTGCAAAACTTTTGCGTCATGGTGAGGGATTGGTTCTTAGTGATGGTCGTATTATTGAAGTTTGTGCTGAACCTGAATTACTTTTTAAAGTATCAGGCAAAGACAACCATCATTTATTGTCGTTGACCTGGCAGCTGGGAAACCGCCATCTGCCAACGCAAATATTTCAAGATTACTTATTAATCCGCGCGGACCATGTCATCAAAGATATGTTACTTGGTTTAGGCGCCCATGTTGAAGACGTAACCGCACCGTTTGACCCTGAAGGTGGAGCTTATTCCGGCGATCACTCACATTCACATCACAAAGCTGGCCACCACCACCATGACTGACGAGAACACTTCTCTGTTACGATTGATGACGTGGTTATCGCCTGTGTTCCCCATCGGCAGCTTTGCCTATAGCGCCGGGCTAGAACAAGCGAGCAAAAGCGGAATGGTTACAAACGCCGAAACTTTATTTGACTGGCTCAGCGATTTTTTAAACTTCGGTAGTACTTGGAATGATGCAGTCTTTTTTACAAATGCATGGCAATTGGCCAAAGATGGCTCTCATCTTGGTGAGATATCCGCGCTGGCGGAAGCTATGGCTGGCACGAAAGAGCGCCATCAAGAAACCATCGCTCAAGGGGCTGCATTTTTAAAAGCTGCAAATGCGTGGGAGATGAATAATTCTAAGCTTGCCGACCAGTGCCCACTTCCTATTGCCGTCGGATCAAGGTGCGCAGATGCAAGCATTGATCTTACCCCAGCACTTTTAACTTATCTGCAGGCATTTGTGAGCAATCAACTACAGGCAGCAATTCGTCTTTCAGTCATTGGGCAAAATGATGCATTGAAGATTTTGGCACGATTTGAACCTATTTTGATCGAATTAACAGAACGCGCTGCGCAATCAACTTTGGATGACTTAGGAAGCTTTACAATCACAGCTGATATTTCATCTATGCAACACGAAACGATGGAATCGCGGATATTTCAATCTTGATTAGGTTATTTTTGATCACAAGAATAAGAATTGGAGTTCACAAACATGGTAAAAGGTAATGGTCCGTTACGTGTTGGGATTGGTGGTCCGGTTGGATCTGGCAAAACCACCTTGACTGAGAAGTTATGCAAAGCCATGCGGGAGACGTATTCTGTCGCCGTTGTGACCAATGATATTTATACGCGTGAAGATGCCGAAGCTCTTATGCGGATGCAAGCCTTACCATCTGATCGTGTCATTGGGGTTGAAACAGGTGGCTGTCCTCATACTGCTATTCGTGAAGATGCATCGTTAAACTTACGCGCGATAGATCAATTATGCGAAACGCATCCTGATCTCGACATTATTTTCATTGAATCCGGCGGTGATAATCTTGCCGCAACATTTTCTCCAGATCTTGCGGATCTAACCATTTATGTGATCTCAGTGTGTCAGGGTGAAGAAATACCTCGAAAAGGTGGCCCAGCCATCACACGTTCAGACCTTCTGGTGATAAACAAACAAGACCTTGCTCCGCATGTTGACGTTGATTTGAGTGTTATGGAGCGCGATGCAAAACGTGTCCGTTCAAATGATGATCATATATTTACCGATATGAAGCGCGGTAGCGGCACAGATGAAATCGTCAATTTTTTAGTGGATCAAGGTGGCCTGTAACCGCCCATCTGAGACCCAATTTAAAATTGGAAAGACTGTAGCTTTTTAATTTAGGGCTTCACATGCGCTCATTTATGTATACATTGTCGCTACCGAAACCATAATTATGTCGGTATTAATACGGATTGATTAATCATATTGGTAATTTTAGTTTACCAATCATTGGTTCTGAATAGAGGATTCAGATTAGTCCAAATTTTAAC
>CAJQOR010000434.1 GCA_905479965.1 uncultured Rhizobiaceae group bacterium
ATATATTCATAGCATCTTCTAAGTTGAGCAAGGTTCAATAAAGGCAATAAATCATGGTAAAAGCAACGAGCTCTGCACCGTCCCAGCGCATGCTAAAAGTTGGCGAGATGGTACGCGCCGCGCTAACAAAAATTCTCCAACGAGATGATATTCGCGACCCCGATGTGGAGGGCGTTGTTATTTCTGTATCTGAAGTTCGCATGTCGCCGGACCTAAAAATCGCCAACGCTTATGTCAAAGCACTCGCTCAGACAGATCAGACGGCAACAATCGCCGGGTTAAACCGTAGTGCAAAATTCGTCCGAAAAAGGCTTGGTCCTGAACTTCGTCATATGAAATATATGCCTGAAATTCGCTTTCGTGATGACACAAGCTATGAAAACTTCAACAAGATTGACGCTCTGTTAAATCGCCCGGAAGTGGTGCGTGATCTGGAAATTGATGACGATAACGGTGAGCATTAATTTATGGCACGTCAGCGGAAGAAAAAAGGTCGCCCAATTTCCGGATGGCTCGTCTTAGACAAACCATATGATTTCGGGTCAACCGAAGCTGTTTCCAAAATTAGGTGGCTTTTTAAAGCGCAAAAAGCAGGCCATGCTGGCACTCTAGATCCGCTTGCTTCTGGCATGTTGCCCATCGCACTTGGTGAAGCTACAAAGACGGTTCCTTATATTATGGACGGGCGTAAAATCTACCAGTTTGCCGTAACTTGGGGAGAAGAGCGCACCACTGATGATTTAGAAGGTGAGGTTATCGAGCAATCTGATGCGCGCCCGGATATTGGCGCTATTGAAGCAATTTTGCCTGAATTTCTTGGTGAAATCAGCCAGGTGCCACCGCAATTTTCAGCGATTAAAATCAACGGTGAGCGCGCCTATGATGTCGCCCGCTCTGGGGATAAGATGGATATCCCGGCGCGAGATGTGGAGATCTTCCGATTGGATATTATCGATTGCGAAGATAAGAATGTAACCCGTTTTGAAGTTGAATGCGGTAAGGGCACCTATGTGCGTTCGCTGGCGCGTGATTTTGGCCGTAAACTTGGGTGTTTTGGATATGTATCTGAACTACGACGGTCAAGTGTTCTGCCATTTGAACAAAGCGAGCTTGTTCCGCTTTCAGAACTTATCGCGCTTGAAGAAATCGAAGATGATGCGGAACGCCTTGAGAAATTGGACCAATATCTTATCGATACCAAAGAAGCTTTGTCTGATTTACCGCATATTGCTGTTTCATCTGATCAAGCAACACGTATTCGCAATGGCAATCCGGTGATGATTACAGGGGCAAATGCACCGATTAATGAGCATGAAGTGTTTGCCACTGACAAAGGTAAGTTACTGGCAATTGGTGAAATAAACTTTGGTGAGTTCAAGCCAAAACGGGTCTTTGTCGTCTAATGGCGCATGTTGGTTTATCCAGCTTACAGTAGCTAAATGCTAGCTTACGAATAACACTAGCTTTTTTTTAAAAATTCATTTATACGAACTTCATAACGGGTCATGTTTTGGCCCGTTATTTTATATGGCCCGCGCTGGACGACATCTTGGCGCAGGGCGACCTTTAATTCTCAAAATTTTTGAAAGGGATATACGATGTCGATTACTGCTGAACGTAAGGCAGAACTTATTGCCAAATTTGCGACAAAAGAAGGCGATACAGGTTCACCAGAAGTACAAGTTGCTGTTCTGACAGAACGCATTTTGAACCTAACTGAACACTTCAAAGAACATAAAAAAGACAACCACTCACGTCGTGGTCTTTTGACTTTGGTTTCAACACGCCGTTCGCTTCTTGATTATCTTAAGAAGAAAGACGACGCTCGTTACCAAGCTTTGATTAAAGAACTTGGCCTACGTCGCTAAGTTATAAGATTTGGCGCTCCAATAATGGGGCGCCAATTCATTATCTAATGATACGTTTTATAACGTAATAATATCAGTTTTCGGATGGACCGAAAATTGTATGGAACCGGTGGATAGCCCACGGGGCAGGATTACAAGCCGCTTTTAGCCCATGTGCTTTTTTTAGCCCAAGTGCTTTTAGCCCTAGAGCTTTTAACAAAGATGAAAGTGTCTTGTTGTCTTGCCCGTGAGCAACACCAATGACAAAGAATGACCAAGACTGTCGAGATTATGGCAGGGGCATTCTGATATGAAGGACTAAATATGTTCAATTCCCACAAAGTGGAGATTGAGTGGGGCGGTCGCCCTCTCATTTTGGAAACAGGCAAAGTTGCACGTCAGGCCGATGGCGCTGTTATGGCAACTTACGGAGAAACAGTTGTACTTGCGACTGTTGTGTCTGCGAAAAGCGCAAAACCAGGTCAGGACTTTTTCCCGCTGACTGTAAACTATCAGGAAAAAACATTCGCTGCTGGTAAGATCCCAGGTGGCTTCTTCAAACGTGAAGGGCGCCCAAGCGAAAACGAAACACTGACGTGTCGTTTGATTGATCGTCCAATTCGTCCATTGTTCCCAGATGGCTACAAAAACGAAACACAGATCATTCTTACAGTTGTCCAGCATGATATGGAAAACAATCCAGATGTGTTGGCAATGGTTGCAGCATCTGCAGCGCTGACAATTTCTGGCGTTCCATTCATGGGTCCAATCGGCGGTGCACGTGTTGGCTATATCAATGGCGAATATGTTCTAAATCCACATCTTGATGAGATGGAAGAAACTGATCTTGATCTGATGGTTGCTGGTACTCAAGACGCTGTATTAATGGTGGAGTCAGAAGCTAAAGAACTTAATGAAGACATCATGCTTGGTGCTGTGATGTTCGGTCAAAAAGGCTTCCAGCCTGTTATTGATGCGATCATCAAATTGGCAGAAGCTGCTGCTAAAGAGCCACGTGAGTTTATTCCAGAAGATCACTCAGAGCTTGAAGCTAAAATCATTGGTATTGCTGATGAGGGTCTGCGCACTGCTTATAAAATCTCTGATAAAGCTGAACGCTACAATGCAATTGATGCGGTAAAAGCAACAGTGAAAGAAGCTTTGGCACCTGCGGAAGGTGAAGACGCTGAATACACATCAGAACAAATTGGTGCTGTGTTTAAATCAGCGCAAGCCAAAGTCGTTCGCGGTGATATTCTTGAGACGAAAACACGTATCGATGGCCGTGATCTTTCAACAGTTCGCGCAATTGATTCACAAGTTGGCGTCTTGCCACGTACACACGGTTCATCTGTGTTTACCCGTGGTGAAACACAAGCACTTGTTGTTGCAACACTAGGTACTGCAGAAGACGAGCAGTTTGTTGATGGCCTAACAGGCACAACAAAAGCAACATTTATGCTGCATTACAACTTCCCGCCATATTCAGTGGGTGAAGCTGGCCGTATTGGTTCTCCTGGTCGTCGTGAGATTGGTCACGGCAAATTGGCTTGGCGTGCGATCAACCCAATGATGCCATCTGCAGAACAGTTCCCTTACACAATTCGTGTTGTGTCTGAGATTACTGAATCAAATGGTTCATCATCAATGGCAACAGTTTGCGGCACATCATTGGCGCTTATGGATGCAGGTGTTCCTCTGCAAAAGCCAGTTGCGGGTATCGCAATGGGCTTGATCAAAGAAGGTGCAGACTTTGCAGTTCTATCTGACATTTTGGGTGACGAAGATCACCTAGGTGACATGGACTTTAAAGTTGCGGGTACCGATGCTGGTATCACATCACTTCAAATGGATATCAAAATTGATGGTATCACAGAAGAGATCATGCAAATTGCACTTGGCCAAGCAAAAGATGGACGTCTTCACATCCTTGGTGAAATGGCAAATGCTCTAACTGAGAGCCGTGAGCAACTTGGTGAATATGCGCCTCGCATTGAAATGATGAACATTGCAGTTGATAAAATTCGTGATGTGATCGGTGCTGGTGGTAAAATTATTCGAGAAATCTGCGAAAAAACGGGTGCAAAAATCAACATCGAAGACGATGGTACAATCCGTATTGCATCATCATCAGGTAAAGAGATTGAAGCTGCTAAAAAGTGGATTCACTCTATTGTTGATGAGCCAGAAGTTGGCGTGATCTACGAAGGTACTGTTGTTAAAGTTGCTGACTTTGGCGCATTCGTAAACTTCTTCGGTCCACGCGATGGTCTTGTACACATTTCGCAATTGGCTCAAGAGCGTGTGGCGAAAACAGCTGATGTTGTGAAAGAAGGTCAAAAAGTGTTTGTGAAGCTTATGGGCTTTGATGAGCGCGGCAAAGTCCGTCTTTCAATGAAAGTTGTAGACCAGGAAACTGGTGAGGAAATCCCTCGCGAAAAGCCTGCTGAAAAAGAGTAATTTTTCAGACTTTGAATTTATCAAACCCCGTCTAATTGGCGGGGTTTTT
>CAJQOR010000435.1 GCA_905479965.1 uncultured Rhizobiaceae group bacterium
ATTGAACCAACACATGGTGAAATCAAGCGATTGATATGGCGAACCAGTGTGGATTTACCAGAGCCTGAAAGACCCATGATACAAAAAACTTCGCCCTTATTGACGTTGATGCTAACATCTTTAACGCCGACTACGGCACCATATTGTTCCAAAACTTCTGCTTTAGAAAGATTATCTTTCCTAATGGCTTCAAATGCCTCTTTGGCGCGATCCCCAAATATTTTCCAGACATTATTGGCCACCACGACATTCTCGTCACCCGATGTGATCATGCCAAAATTTACTCCCGAACCCTGTTTTTAGTATTCTTTTATCATTTTTTTGGACTTTTTGCGTCTATATTAGCGCGCTCGACAATAACTGCAAGTCTTATATGATAATTTTACACTCATAAGCATGGCTAATGTCTGGCATTAATCTTGATTATGCTAATTGGTCTAAAAATGACCAAGGAAAAGTTGGTGAAAGTGGGAGATAATTTCACGCAATGGTTTTTGGTGACTAGACCCATCTTGCCTATACCGTTATAGCTCGCAACAGCAAAAAGCTAATAGGTTTTATAAAGGGATTAGCAATTTGAGTGCTCATAGAATGAAAGTGCCCTTTCGCGATGTCGATATGCATGGCCACGTGCATAACTCAGCTTATATTTGTTATTTTGAAGAAGCTATTACAGATTGGATTGAACAAAATAACTTTGTGTCCGACATCAATCCTTTGACGTCTGAGTATCGTTTTTTCATTAAAAAGATCGAGCTGACTTATCATTTGCCAGCGCATTTTAATAACCAATATGAGATTGTAGTCTCGCTACAAAAACTAGGCAATACGAGCATTACTTTCTTTAGTGAAATGTTTGATAAGAGCCAAGACGAAGCCAGATTGATTGTTGAAGAAAGCGCCGTTTGGGTGTTTGTGGATAAGATGGGTCAACCGTCTCCAATTGCGTCTCCCTTGCGTGATAAATTGTCGGCGCTTTTATAATATGTTGAAACCTGATGAAAAATTGGCGCTGGAATTTACCGATGTAAATTTGGTGCGCAATGACCAGAAGATTTTGCACAATCTCAATGTTTTAACATCAGAACATAGGATTGGTGTTATAGGTGCTAATGGCTCAGGAAAGAGCTCTTTTGCACGGCTCTTAAACGGATTGCTTACCCCGACCGATGGCAGTGCGAAGATACTGGGGTATGATGTAAAACAAACGCCAAAAGATGTCCGCCGACAGGTGGGGTTTGTCTTTCAAAATCCTGATAATCAAATTGTCTATCCTGTCGTATCAGAAGATATCGAATTGGGTTTAAAAGGGATGAATGTGCCTAAAGCTGAGCGCAAAGCAAAAGTTGAGGAAATTCTATCCCGCTTTAATCTCTTGCACCTTAAAGACCGCTCGGTGCACATGCTAAGCGGTGGTGAGAAACAGATGATTGCATTATCGTCTGTGTTGATCATGCAGCCTAAAATGATCGTTTTTGATGAACCAACAACCTTGCTTGATTTGCGAAACCGAAACGCGGTTGCTTCAACGATTATGGCGCTTGAACAATATGTTGTTTTAGTGACGCATGATTTAGAACTGTTAAGTGCGTTTGATCGCGTTTTGGTTTTCAATGAAGGTCGGATCGCAGCTGATGATAGTCCAAAAGAAGCGATCGCTTGGTATAAACGCAAGATGGCAGGCTGATGGATCTATCGTTTTATCTGCATGGCAATTCAGTTCTTCATAAAATGCCTACTTGGAGCAAATTTGCATTGCTCGTTGCTTTTTCAATTGCATTTTATGCCATCCATGACTTTCGGATTTTGATTGCAATTTTGGTTTTAGTAATTTTGTTGGTGGCATATATCAAAGTGCCGATGAAGCGGTTAAAAACGATGTTTGCGCTTCCACTTTTTATGGTGGTGTTGTTTTCTATCTTTAGCTTTGTTGTGAATGATGTGAATGCAGCTCTTTTGACATTCTTTAGACTATCCAGTCTGGTTATCCTTGCTGCCTGTGTGACAGTGACCACAAAGATTGAGGATTTCATGGCCTTTATCGAAAACCTTTTGTTGCCATTGTCATTCATCCCCTTTATTAAGCCGAAGACAGTTAGTCTAACACTGTCGTTAACATTGCGGTTTATTCCGGAGATTTTTAAATTGGGGATGGACATCAAAGAGGCGCAGGCTGCTCGCGGTTTGAAATCAAACCCGATCGCACTCATTGTACCATTAATTGTTTTAACTTTAAAACGTGCGGACGATATTTCAGATGCACTTGACGCAAGAATGTTAGACTAGTTCATTTCTTTTATAATTGGAGAGTAGTTTGGCTACCAAAGATATTGTTTTCATCGCATTGTTCGCGGCTATCATCGCAGCATTGGGCTTTTTACCGGCTATTCCGGTTGCAGGAATACCTGCACCGATCACTGCACAAACACTTGGTGTGATGCTTGCTGGCACAATTTTAGGGCCAAAACGTGGTGCGCTAGCAGTTGCGGTCTTTTTAGTTTTGGTCTTGGCTGGACTGCCTTTGCTCGCTGGTGGACGCGGCGGAATTGAGTACTTTGTTGGAAATAGCGGTGGGTTTCTCGTTGGCTGGTTCTTTGGCGCTTATGTCGTCGGCTTTATTGTGAAAAACTTCATATCAGATACGCAGATTAATATCAGAGCGCATTTCATTATTTTAATAGCATGCTTTCTGGGTGGAATTTGTGTCGTGTACCTTCCTGGTATTTTGTGGATTGCGCGCAATACAGGCTCGTCTTTCGCAGATGTCTATCTTGGCTCTCTGGTCTTTATACCGGGTGACTTTATCAAAGCAATTGTTGCAATGCTTGTGACGGTTGCTGTTCGACGTATTTACCCAATCGCACTTAAGTAATCCGGTAGATCATGCCATTTCATGTCAATATTGAAAAATGGTGTGATCTAGAGCCTGATACAAATGCTGTCACGATAGGTTCTGATACAAATTCGTTTAAGGAACTGATTTGCGCGCGCAATGACGTGGTCAGCCGCATTGATGCTATTGAGTTGGGGCAATCACAAGGCAATACTGATGGACGTGTCGTTGCGCTGGTGGCTGAAAATTCGGTCGAATTTATAAGTCGGTTTTTAGCGTCAACGTACGGGAAAAACTGTTGTTTTCTTTTGTCCTCTGCGCTTAAAGCAGCTCAGATACAAACGGTATGCAAAGACATTAAACCTGATTTATGTTTCTCGCATCCTCTATTAGAAGGATTTGAGCATCGCGATTGTAAGGTTATCTCGTCAAAAGCGATCGCGGATCGCCCAATTGTTATAAATGAAGATGGCGCTAAGACGCCATTTTTAATTGGACTAACCTCAGGAACGACATCTCGGCCCAAAGCCTTCATTCGCAATCGACAATCGTGGCAAGGTAGTCTTGCGCAAAGCCGTGCAGTTTTTGAAGTTGATGCAGCAACGACTACAGTTTCACCGGGACCGTTGGCTCATGGTTTGTCGCTTTATGCGATGGCGGAAACATTATCAGCAGGAGCGCATTTCATATCGATGGAAAAGTTCGATCCTGTTGGATTGGCTAAACTCATCAAGCAACATAATGCCAAACGCTTGGTGATGGTGCCAACAATGCTTTCCGCTTTATGTAAAACTCTTGAAACGCAAAATATTAAGCTTGATCAAGTTACTTCGATTGTATCTGCTGGTTCAAAGCTTGACGCAGCTTTATTAAAGTGGATGCAAAACTATATGCCGAACGCGAAGGTGTTTGAATATTACGGCGCATCAGAGCTTGGGTTTGTTACCTATACAGTTCGACAATCTGGAGATGATGCGGATGGTACAGCTGATGTTGGGCAAGCCTTCCCCGGTGTTGAATTGGCGATTATGGACACTCATGATGAGCGAGTTGCCAACGGTCAGTCCGGCAAAGTTTGCGTTAAAAGCGAATATATCTGCGATGGATATGTTTCTCAAAAAGATGATGTTGGGTTTTCATTGGTAAATGGATGGGCAAGCGTTGGCGATGTCGGATTACTTAATGAGGATGGTAAACTGGTTTTAGCTGGTCGCGAAGGCGATATGATCATATCTGGCGGTAACAATATTTATCCTGCGAGTGTTGAAATGGTGCTAAAGAGCTTGAACAAAGTGGAGGATGCCATTGTCATGGGAATGGATGATGCGCATCTTGGCTCAAAACTAGTCGCTATCATATCGGGTGAAAAATTACACAAGACAGATGTAATCAACCATTGCCAGCGAAAGCTTGCCGTTTATGCTATTCCCAAGGTGTTTTATTACATTCAATCTTGGCCGATGACGGAAAGTGGTAAAATTTCGAAAAAGACATTGATGGATTGGGTGTCGACAAAAAATGACCAGTTACAGCGATTCTAGTTTGGGTGCGGAGCATCGACCCGTCATCATTGCTGCAAAGCGCTCACCCATTGGTCGTGCCAATGGATTGTTGAAAGATATTTCTGCTGAAGATCTTTTATCATCGCTTTTGATTGATGTAATCCAAGGGGCAAGTTTTAAAGCGTCTGATATTGATGATGTGATTGTTGGTAATGCTGCAGGCGGCGGTGGAAATGTTGCGCGTTTAGCTACACTCATGGCAGGGTTTGATATTCATGTTCCAGGTCTTACCATTGATCGGCAATGCGGCGGCGGTCTTGAAGCAATTAATTTGGCTTGCCGGATGGTCATGTCTGGCGCAGGGCAATTTTATCTTGCCGGTGGGGTTGAAAGTGTGAGTACAGCGCCAAAGCGCGCAAAGAAAATATCGTCTTCAATTGATGATCTGGAATTTTACGATCGCGCAAGATTTTCTCCCGATAGCATTGGTGATCCCGATATGGGGGTTGCGGCTGAAAATGTTGCAAAGACGTATGATATTTCTCGCCAACGTCAGGATGAATTTGCCTTGCTAAGCCATCAGCGCGCCATCAATGCACAAAAGCTTGGAAAGTTTGATGATGAAATAGTACCGATTTCAATTGGTGATATTGTTCAAGATCAAGACGAATGCCCCAGAGAAGATACGAGTTTGGATAAACTTGCATCCCTGCCATCTAAATTTGCCGCAGACGGTTCGGTTACTGCGGGTAATTCCTGTCCTTTAAATGATGGTGCAGCCATTGTTGTTGTTACGAGTTTAGCAAAGGCTCAGCAGTTGGGGGTCGGGCGTGCGATTGAATTCATTGATGGTTGTGCACGTGGGGTTGATCCCAACCATTTAGGTATTGGACCGGTCGCATCGACAAATCATTTGCTCGTCCGTCAATCACAGATTTCGTGCGATAATCTACAGTTTGTTGAGTTTAATGAAGCATTTGCATCACAAGTGTTAGCGTCACTTGATGGATTGGGTCTCGCATCTGATGATATCAATTTGGATGGAGGTGCACTTGCGCTTGGTCATCCTTTTGGCGCCTCAGGGGCTATTTTGGTTGTTCGTTTGTTTTCTCAAATGGTCAGAGATGAAAATTTTCAAAACGATGCCGTTTCGCTTGCAACATTAGGGACTGCAGGCGGTATGGGTGTCAGTGCGTTTTTTAGATCAAGGAAGGTAAGCTAGTGCAGCAATCCGGTTTTAAAAATATTGTTATTTCTGGCGCATCCAGCGGCATTGGGGCCGAACTGGCGATCCAGCTTGCCGGGCAAGGCGTCACGCTTTGTTTGCTCGGGCGTGATGCGGAGCGACTTAATGAGGTATGCGAAAAATGCCAGACCCAAGGCGCATCCGCATCAACTCATATAGTTGATGTGCGTGATGATCAGCACATGCATGATCTTTTGCTTAAACTTGATGATCAGCATTTATTTGATCTTGTAATAGCGAGCGCTGGAGTGGGACGACAATACGAAGATACCGATTTCATCCGCCTCACCACTGAGATCAATGTGTTTGGTGTTTTAAATATGGTTGAACCGCTGCTTCCGCGTTTGAAAGAGCGCAATAAGGGACAGGTGGCGGTATTAAGTTCACTTGCTGGATTTCGCACATTTGGGCGACCAGCGGGATATTCAGCCAGTAAAGCTTGGGTCCGGCTTTATGGCGAAGCTTTGCGCGGGCAATATGCAAAATATGGAGTTGGGGTAAGTGTTGTCTGTCCGGGTTTTGTGAAAACACCGATGGTGCAAAATGCGCCGAAAAACATGTCCGTTATGCCTGTTGAAAAAGCGGTAGAAAAAATCATTCGCGGACTAAAGCGCAACAATGGACGTATAATTTTCCCATTCCATCAAGCGTTTTTCATCTGGCTGATTTCGACTTTGCCGACACAATGGTTAGAGGCGTTCTTTATCAAACAAATGGACGATCGTTGATATCAGAGCGCTAGCAACACCTTGCCCGATCGATTTGGATCATCAAGCACTTTTGCGGCGTTTTTAATCTCGTCAATTGGCAGAGTTTTATAAACACGAGTTGTGATCGTGCCATCTAAGATAAGTTCTGCGGTTTTATCAAACATCTGTTGGATATCTTCATAAGGGGCGGAATGTACCCAATTGCGAAGCCAGTATAGTTTTAATGCGATATCCGGTCGATGCTTATTTAAATTTTGGCTGATTGGAATGCCAGATAATAACCCATAATGCACAATCATGCCGCCGATTTTTAATGACCTAGCAAGCGCTTCGGCTTTTGGCCCCCCAATAGCATCAAACATGACATCGAAGTTATGATATGTCTTTGACTTGATAAATGCATCTTCATTTTGAACAGAAATTGTGTCGCCAAAAACGGTGTTTAATTCCTGTTTTGAACGATCTGATCGTGCAAGTGCTGTCACTTTCGCTCCGATCTTTAAGCATAACTCGATAATGATATGACCAATCTCTGAGTTCGCCGCATTGACCAATACCGAGTTCGACCTATCAACTATTGCGATTTCATCCACCATTTTTAATGCGGTCATTGGATTGATATAAGACATGGCCGCGTCTTGCGGTGCGAGGCGGTCATTCATCGTAAAACAGTTTTGAGCCTTTGCGAGTTGAAACTTTTGCCAAGTGCCTGATTGGCGGATTGGCATGACGCGTTCACCAATTTTCAAATGTAAAACATTTGCACCTATTTGATGTACTAAACCCACGCCCTCAAACCCGGGTCGAAAAGGTAGCTGTGTGCGCCCACGATATGCCCCGCTTATTGTGATGATGTCAGATGGATTTATTGGAGCATACTCCATTTTGATCAAAACTTCGTCTGGCCCGCAATGAGGCAGATCGGTCGTCTCAATTTCAATCACATCTTCAAGCTTTCCAAACTGATGAATTATTGAGCAGGTGTTTAAAATTTGCATAGGATGAACCTTATGGCTTTCTTAGCGAGTTGGAAATTCTTATAATCATTTGAGAAATATAGTTTTTGGGGGTTGTAATCAATTGTTAGAAATGTAGTCTTTTACTATGAGTAAAGATCCAGTTTTCTTTGATGAAATGTTTGCGAAGGGCATTGACCCACGTAGTCCTTATCAATCTGTACACGAATGGGTTAATTCAGAAGACCCAAAAACTCTTACCAAAAAAGCAGAAGAAGCGGAGTTGTTTTTTCGCCGAACAGGTATCACCTTCAATGTTTATGGAGATGATGCTGCAACCGAAAGGTTGATCCCGTTTGATATCGTGCCGCGTATTTTGGCAGCAAGAGAGTTTTCCAAACTTGCAGAAGGTATTGAGCAGCGCGTTCAAGCGTTAAACGCATTTTTGCATGATATTTATCACCGCCAAGAAATTTTAAAGGCGGGTGTTGTCCCCACCGGTCTTATTGCAAACAACGTCGCGTTTGAACCAAAGATGATTGGTTTTACGCCTCCTGGAAATATTTATACACATATTGTAGGTGTTGATATTGTGCGCACAGGTGAAGATGATTTCTTTGTGCTTGAAGACAACGCACGCACACCATCTGGGGTCTCCTACATGCTGGAAAATCGTGAAACGATGCTTCAGATGTTTCCGGAATTGT
>CAJQOR010000436.1 GCA_905479965.1 uncultured Rhizobiaceae group bacterium
TTTAAAGATTGAATAGTCCTTAAACGCGATCTGCAAGCCATACATTGGTTTATAAAGGAAAATGATAAACCAAATTATCGTTGGAACCAGCATTAAATAGATTTGCCATTCGCGTTTAAAATGATCGACAGTGCGTGTCCAACTATCATTTCTAATTGCCTGACTAACCCTCTGACTAGTTGCTTGCGGTGGCTCTTCTGCCCTTAAATCTTTGGAAACCTGTTTAGCCATAGTCTCAAGCACCCAAATCCAGAGCGCGACCATTTTCAGCATCAAAAATCTTGACCAATGATGAAGGGACATGAACCTCGCTCACGCCGGAAAGGTGAGCAATGTTGCCGTTTGTTTCAGCTTTAAAAACCATGCTGTCATCACCGTGATGGGCATGTAGTAAAGCTTCAGATCCCAACGGCTCAACAAGATCTAAACGGATAGGCAAAACGGACGTGTCATCGCTGGCATTTAATTCTGTATGTTCAGGTCGAATGCCGACAATGACATCTCGACCAATATGATTGCCCAACATGCCGTCGACTTTAATTTCGGCCCCACCAACTTTTGCACCGTATTCGGTAATTTGGCCTTTGATTTGGTTCATGGGGGGAGAACCCAAGAAGCCAGCAACAAAGGTGTTGGCGGGGTTGTTGAACAATTCCATCGGCGCCCCGACTTGCTCAATAATGCCATCGTTCATCACCACGATACGATCAGCAAGTGTCATAGCTTCGACCTGATCGTGCGTGACGTAGATAGATGTAGCATTTAAACGATTATGCAAGCGTTTGATTTCAGCGCGCATCTGGGTTCTTAGTTTCGCATCAAGGTTAGATAACGGCTCATCAAACAAAAAGACTTTCGGATGACGAACAATTGCACGGCCCATGGCTACACGTTGTCTTTGTCCACCAGAAAGGTCCGCAGGTCGGCGGTGCAAATAATCGGTTAACCCAAGTATTTCTGCCGTTTCAGCAATAGTTTTTTTGATCTCTGCCTTTGGCGTACGGCGGATGCGAAGCCCAAAAGCCATATTTTCCGCGACATTTAGATGTGGATATAACGCATAGTTTTGGAACACCATGGCGACATCACGATCTTTCGGCGCAACGCGATTTACATAGCGTCCATCAATAGAAAGTTCACCTGCTGTGATCTCTTCCAGACCTGCAATCATGCGTAATGTTGTTGATTTTCCGCAGCCCGATGGGCCAACCAAAACAACAAATTCTCGTTCCTTCACATCTAAGTCGATGCCATGAACAACTTCTAATAAGCCGTATGATTTTACGATCCCGTTCAGCGTGACGCCAGCCATGCAACCTCCCAGTTTTGCACAAAAATGCGTGATTGATGTAGTATGCTAGAAAACAATCTAGTATGCAAGATGTAATTGTTGTATACCTGATTTTCATGGATATTATAGTGAAATTTGGTATTTCAGATTGTTATTTATCCATACTCTTGGTAAGCGATAGGGAACGCTTACCAGTAGCAAAATTGGAGATAGTGCATGGCTCATGCAGCTCAAATTAACGACACGCGTACCAGCGTGGATGATATTTTCGACCTACTGCGAAGTGAGATTTTATCACTGAAATTACGACCCGGGGACAAGCTGTCGGAGGTCGATATGGCCACCCGATTTGGTGTCTCTCGCCAGCCTGTTCGCGACGCATTTAGCCGTTTGGCCAATCAAGATTTACTGCTCATCAGACCAAAGCGCGCAACAGTTGTAAAACGCTTTTCTACACGTGAAATCAATAAGTCACGCTTTGTGCGCTCTGCAATTGAAGAACGCGTTCTGCGTCGAGCAGCTGAATTTTGCGACTTGGTTGGAGCAGCCCGTTTAGACATGGCTTTGGCTGAACAAGAGAAGGCGCTAAAGAGCAAAGATGTGGCCGCATTTGGCCAGCTTGATTACGCCTTTCACAAAACACTTTGCGAGATAGCACATGTTGATTTTGCATTTGATGTGATCATGGCAGAAAAAACTAAAGTGGATCGTTTATGTGCTCTTGGCCTTGCCAAAGAAGATCGAATGCCAGAGCTAATTGCCGATCATTACCAAATTGCAAAAGCTGTGGAAAACCACGATACGGATGGTGCTGTGAACGCTGGAATGAAGCATTTGGGTCGACTTGATGAGACCATCAAACACATTTCGGCGCAAAATGCCGATTACTTTGATCCTGAAGAATAGAGCATCGGATCCTGAAGAATAGAGCATCGGATAAAGACACTTTATGTTTAAACGTGGTGAAATGAGTGCAGGGGAAGAAGCTGAGCTTTACGCTGCACCAAAAATATCTGACATATTCAAACTTGCTTGGCCGATGACGTTAAAGGCTGTGTTTTTGCACGGCACAGTTCTGCTGGACGGTTGGCTTGTTTCACCATTGGGGGAAAAGTCCTTAGCGGCGATGGGTCTTGCTGGTGCTTTGGGTGGAATAGTTCTGGGTGTGATTTTTGCATTCTCACACGCTTTGCAAATTAGAACCGCGCAAGCTTATGGCACTGATGATCCCATTTATCGAAAATCAGTTTTGGCATCTGGATTAACAATTGGCCTGATGATCGGGTTGATCGGGATATGCGTAATCTTCTTGTTAGGCGAAACGCTATTGGGAACGTTAGCCACAAGTGCAGATATTTCGGCGCAAGCTTGGGCTTATCTTTCGATTTTTTCTTTGGTGATCATCGGTGAAGCGGTCGGGCAATCAGTATCAAGTCACTTTAATGGCTGTGGCCGCACGAAAATTCCGCTCATTGGATATTGTCTTTCTGTGCCAATCAATGTGGCCTTTAGTTATGCTTTAATTCACGGAGCTTTTGGGTTGCCTGCGTTTGGAGTGCCAGGTGCGGCGATGGGAAGTGCGCTTGCAGTTGTTATACAAACCATCTTTTTAGTCAGTCAGGTTGTCAGATTTGATAAAAATTTGCGAAATGTGTTGGGATGGCAAAGGCAAACATTTAGAAAAACAATCAAGCGTCACATCGAATTTTCGTTACCGATAGCTGCAACATTTATCAGCGCAACATTTGCTGCACATATTTGTATGCTCATCTATGCTAAAATGGCGCTTCCTGATTTCGCCGCGATGACGCTGATTGCGCCATGGAATATGGTTGCTGGACAGATTGGTATGCAATGGACCCAAGCGACCGGTATTATGGTTGCGCAGCTTTTGGGGAAAGGGGTGTCCGAACCCGTACTGGATCGCTTTTTATCTCGCGCATGGCGCGGTGCATTTATTGCAGCAGGCTGTGTTGCACTTATCTTTATTGTGATGAATTTATCGGTTGATCTGCTCTATCCCGATCTGTTGGAACAAACCCGTATGATATTGATCGGGTTCTTACCATTACTGCTGTTTATTCAGATACCAAGGACAACAAACGCCATTTGCGGCAATACGCTTCGTGCTAGCGGTGATACGGTATACGTGATGAAGTTGTTCTTGTGGGCACAATGGGCTTTTAGGGTTCCTGCAACGGCCATCGTTGTGCTTTATTTTGACCTCTCAGCGTTCTGGGTTTTATCGCTCTTGGTGTGGGAAGAGCTAATAAAGTTTTATTCCTTTCATCAGCGCTTATGGCAGGGTGATTGGAAACGTCGTTCCGTTGCCGGTTAAGAGAACTTTCTAAAGAATTTCGTGCGGTCGAACATTTTCTCAAGCTCTTCCATTCGGCTCTTCGTTGTGTCCCAATGTCGCTCTTGCACCTCGGCAATAAATATCTCGGCCAAAAGCATGACGGTTACATTAGAATCCCAAGCGGAGGGGACAACGATTTGACTGTTAAAGCAATAATCCGCGTTGACGCTAATGGGGGAGCCCCATTGATCTGTAAACAGCACAACCTTCGCGCCGCGTTCCTTTGCCATTTCCGCTAATCTGAGTGTGCTGTTCTCATATCGGCGAATATCAAATATGACGACAACATCACCCTCATTTATGTCCAAGAGATAATGCGCCCAAGCATTTGAGCTTGAGCTAATATGGGTCACGCCTTTGCGGATAACTTGCATATGTAGAAAGAAATAGTCAGCAAGTGTGCGCGTTATCCGGCCGCCAACAACAAAGAGTTTTTGGTTAGAATCGCTAAGCAAAGTGCAAGCATCATCGAATATTTGTGGGTTAATATCACCTAGTGAGTGACTAATATTTTCTATAACCGCTTCTGTAAAACGGTTCAGAATGTGACCTTCAGGTGCATTGTTTACCCAGCGTTCGCGTTTGGCGATAGGGCCTGATATTTTTTCATCAAGCTCGGCCCTAAGGTTGGCTTGGAAATCCGGAAA
>CAJQOR010000437.1 GCA_905479965.1 uncultured Rhizobiaceae group bacterium
ATAAAAAACGGATTAGATGGTCATCGGTCGCCGATCATGCAGTTTTACTGTTTGGCGCTTTTTTAATGCTTTTCCCCGTTGTTTTGACTTTCATGACGTCGAGCTACGATAAGCTGGCATTTGCGAAAACTGGCCTACAATTTGGGTGGAGCGATAAGTTCCTTGAAAATTACCATAAAGCGATGTTTGAAACATCGGGTTTTACTGGCGAAATTGATGGCATGACAATGCTGGGCAATTCGTTGATACTCGGTTTTGGTTTTGCAATTGGTAAAATCATTATCTCAATGTTGGCCGCCTATGCGATTGTCTATTTCAGATTTAGATTTGCTACCTTTGCATTCTGGGTCATTTTTACCACTTTATTATTACCGCTCGAAGTGCGCATTCTACCCTCTTATGAAGTCATTCAGGGGCTCGGCCTTGCAAATACCTATACTGGATTGATTGTACCGCTGATCGCATCTGCAACGGGTACATTCTTTTTCCGCCAGTTCTTTCGGTCTGTTCCCGAGGAAATGGTTGAAGCTGCGCGAATAGATGGAGCGGGGCCTCTTAAATTTTTCATTGATATTTTGATGCCGTTATCGAAAACCATGATCGCTGCAATTTTCATCATTATGTTTGTGTTTGGTTGGAACCAGTATCTGTGGCCAACACTGATCACCACTGAAGAAAGTATGTTCACATTGGTACGCGGTATCAAACAGATCGTTCAATCGATCACAGACAGCAACTCAATTCCTGAATTTACGGTCGCCATGGCGCTCTCTATCATCACCATGCTTCCACCTGTTTTAATCGTCGTGTTCTTCCAGTCCTGGTTCGTCAAGGGCCTGGTTGAATCGGATAAGTAAGGTCCTCGAAATGGCAAAAGTTTCGCTCAAAAATATTAAAAAGATTTATCCAAATGGCTTTCACGCTGTGCACGATGCCAATCTAGAAATTACCGATGGCGAGTTTATCGTGTTGGTCGGCCCGTCGGGTTGCGGTAAATCTACATTGCTGCGCATGGTCGCAGGCCTTGAAAATATCACCGATGGTGACCTTCATATCGGTAGTAAATTGGTCAATGATTTGGACCCGGCTGAACGCGATATCGCAATGGTGTTTCAAAACTATGCGCTATACCCACATATGAGTGTCTACAACAATATGGCCTATGGTTTGAAGAACCGAAAAATAAGTACTGATGAGATTAGAGTTGCCGTTGAGAAAGCGGCAAAGATGCTAGATCTTGAACCGCTGCTTGATCGCAAACCAAGTCAACTCTCAGGTGGTCATCGTCAGCGCGTGGCTATGGGTCGAGCAATTGTTCGAAGTCCTGCGCTGTTTTTGTTTGATGAGCCATTGTCCAACTTGGATGCGAAACTACGTAACCAGATGCGTATCGAAATTCGCAAACTGCAGAAAGAGCTGGGTACAACATCCATCTATGTGACCCACGATCAGATTGAGGCCATGACAATGGCCGACCGCATCGTTGTCCTAAATGCAGGTAATATTGAGCAGATTGGCACACCAAAAGAGATCTACCACAGACCTGCCAGCACATTTGTTGCAAGCTTTATGGGTGCGCCCCCAATGAACTTGATCCCCGGCACGGTTGGGTCTGATCGGAAGGTTATGATCGAAAGTGTTGGTGCAATTGAAGGTGATTTTAATTTTAATTTTAAGGGTGATGTGATGGTTGGTGTTAGACCTGAAAAAATGAAGTTAACCAGCACACCAAACGGAATTACAAAACCATTTCAGCATGAATTGACCGAGGAATTAGGCGCTGCCAAATTGGTCCACGGACTGGTGGGCGGTCAGAAATTAATTGTGAACCTGCATCAGGAGGATGTGATCCCTAACGGAGAATTACATGTTTCCATTAAGTCAGACATGCTACATGTCTTTGATCGCGAAACCGGCAAGCGTTTAAACTAGATATGAAGTTATTCAGCACGGAAACTTGCGCGTCACTGCCACTGATTTCACCGAAATTGGTAGATGAAATTATCGCTGCGCCAAGAACGACGCAAACCCATCGCACCTTTATGGCAAAGTTACCGGCATTGCATCTGATGGAGCGTTGTGAAGATGTTGCGTATGATCAATGCCTACCAGAAGAGATGTCTGTTTTGGCATGGAATTTGGAACGTTGCATATCACCCATGTCGAGTGCGCAACGGATTGCACAATATGCGCCCGACGTCGTTTTGCTATCTGAAATGGATTGCGGCATGTCCCGCACCCAGCAGCAGCATACCACCAAGCTTTTGGCTGATAATTTAAACATGAACTACATCTTTGGGGTGGAGTTTTTTGAGATCGGTTTAGGTAGCGGACCAGAACTTGAATTTGCAGAAGATGATTTTAATGCCTGTGGGTGGCATGGAAATGCGATCCTGAGCAAAGTGCCAGCAAAGTTTATGGCGCTCATTCGCCTTGATGACCATGGGCATTGGTACTGCATGAGTGATGGGACCGATCAAAATCAACCGCGTATCGGTGGACGTATGGCGTTGGCAGCGATTTACCCATCGGAAAAGGGTGATGTGTGTTTTGTATCAACTCACCTTGAAAGCGCTGGTAGTTTATCAATCAGGCAGTCTCAAATTGATCGCATCATCGCAGCGGTTGATGCCTTTGCGCCTGGACTTCCGGTTATATGCGGCGGTGATTTAAATACTGGAAATAATCTTGCTGACTTTGATTGGAAACGAGAAACGCTTTTTGAAGCAGCGGAAC
>CAJQOR010000438.1 GCA_905479965.1 uncultured Rhizobiaceae group bacterium
GGCAGCGCCAACCAGCATATCAAGACCCAATATTCTATCGGGCAGAGTGGGACCTTTCACAATGCGAAAAATCGTTAGCAAAAATGCGAGGCTGAGTAGCACCAGCGCAATATTTATACTTATATCTAAAACGTCTTGAGCACTCATGGTTGCGATGCCTCCATGATTTTCTTCTCAAACCCTTCGGCAATATCACGTCGTGCGGCTTCTGGATCTGAGGCGTCAATTGCATGAACATAGATATATTTTTTATCATCGGACACATCGACAGACAAAGTCCCCGGTGTCAGCGTGATCATATTAGCTAGAATTGTAATTTGCATGTCGTTCTGAACGGTTAAGGGAAATGCAAATATGCCCGGTTTAATATCAAGCTTGGGTGACATAACCAACACTGCAACACGCCAAGCTGACATAACCAGCTCATACAAGAACAATAAAATGAGCGAGATAATACGACGTGATCGCGAGAAATAGCCAAATGTTCCCACCTCGCCTCGGATGATCCAAAGTGCAAAAATTGATAACACAAACCCAAAGAGCAAGTTGAGCGCTGAGAACGAACCTGTGAAGGTTGCCCAAGCTAGGGTTAGAAGTATGTTGAAGATAAATAACATTATTCGACGACCTCACTTCCAAATACCGATTCTATATAGGCTGTCGGATTAACCAATTGTTCTGATGCTAGATATGCTAATTCAAACACTGTCTGCGGGAATAAGCCAACGCCAGCCACAATAGCAGTTAATCCAATTAGTGGAACAAACTCTGAGGCACCAAGTGTGCTCTTCGCATGCGTATTGTGAGAAGTGTTGTCTGCATCCTCATCATCAGGCTTCCAATAAGAAAGTACCCACACTCTACCTACAGCAATTGTTGACAAGAAGCCCGTTAGAAGGATCGAAAATGGAGCCCACCAAGGCGCGCCTGCAATAGATGCTTGAACGAGCATCAGCTTCGGCCAGAACCCGGAGAATGGCGGCAAGCCTGCGACTGCAAAAAACAGCATCAAAGTGATCGCGGCCAATAAAGTGTTCTTCTCATATATCCCACGAATTTTGGTCATATCTTCTGCGCCACCACACAATTTTGCAGCCATACCTGCAGCAATATATAAAGCTGTCATAACGAGAATGGAATGAAGCGCGTAAAATACGGTGCCACCCAATGCGGCCTCAGTGCCAATGGCGACGCCCATGAGCATGACGCCAATGCCAGATACCACCAAAAAGCCGAGCAAACGCCGGATATTGGTTTGCGCCAGTGCGCCGATCGCTCCCAAAACCATGGTCAAACAGGCAACAATTGCAACAACGAAAGACAGCGCATCAATATTTACTGTTGGTTCAAGTGCTTCGCGCTGGAGCGAAAACAGCATAGTATATACGCGCAAGATCGCATAAATGCCCACTTTCGTCAGAAGTCCAGCAAATAGCGCGGACACAACAACGCGCGGGGTGTGATAAGATGCTGGTAGCCAAAAGTTTACCGGGAATGCAGCCGCCTTCATAATAAATGCAAGAACGAACAATCCTGCAACCGTATTTAGTGGTAAAGTGCCGTCACTCTGCGCAATCTTAAGCGCAATATCTGCCATATTGAGCGTGCCGAAAATACCATAAAGATAAGCTGTTGCAATTAAGAACAAGGTTGTCGCAACAAGGTTTAAGAACGCATATTTCGTTGCACCATCGAGCTGCCCCTTTTCAGAACCCAAAATCAGCAAACCAAATGATGCGATCAATAAGACCTCAAACCAGACATAAAGGTTGAAGATATCACCAGTTAAAAATGCACCGCTCACACCGGCCATTAACAAGAAGAAAAATGAGTAAAACCCATATCTACGACCTGAAGAGTTAACGTCCTTAACCCCATAAATGGTGCATGCAAGCGCCACAACTGCTGCAACGAAGGCCAGCACCGCGCCCAAAATATCGACCGTGAAGGCAATACCGAATGGCGGCAACCAACGGCCCATGACCATTGTTGTTGGGCCGTTTATCACAATTAGCGACAACAGTGCTGCGGTAATTAAGACCTGCACACCCATCGCAGGAATAGCTACATAATGCTGTTGCGCTGTGTTTTTACGCATCATCAGCAACACAGTACCGACGAGGATACACCATGCGACTGGCGCAATGATAAGCCAATCCAGCAGAGGAACCGGTTCAAGGTTCATTGCAGGCGTTAAATCAATTATAGCTTCGCTACTACCGGCCATTTACTTCAATACCCCAATGGTGGTGTTTGATCATCCACCGGTTCTGCAACGCGCATTTCATCGGTGTTATCTGAGCCGAGCTCTTGATAGGCGCGATAGCCTAATACCAATAGAAACGCGAAAAACGAAAATGCGATCACAATCGCGGTCAACACCAAAGCCTGCGGCAACGGATTGGCGGCTTGTGCGGATAAGACGCTCTCATCCACACCAATAATTGGCGGCACTTCACGCGTTAGTCGTCCGTTTGTGAAAATCAAAAGGTTCACGGCATTACCTAAAATCGCAGCTCCGATTAAGATACGAATGATGTGTTTTGACAGCATCAAATAAATTGACACTGAGAATAACGCACCAACAACAACGGCCATCCAAGCTTCCATTAGTCGCGCTCCCTTTCTTCCAGGGCCAGTGCAATAGAGGCAATTGCTCCTACAACAACCAAATAAACACCAATGTCGAAAAATAAGATGGACGAAATTTTGATTTTCTCACCAAGAAAATAAATACTACCCCAAAGCCCCGTCATGAACGGAACACCAGCGATCGCTGATACCAAACCAGAGATAGACGAGATTAAGAGCCCAGCTGCGGCAACAGACATTGGGTGGAAATGCATTGCTCTACGCACGGGTGCTACACCATTGGCGATGCCG
>CAJQOR010000439.1 GCA_905479965.1 uncultured Rhizobiaceae group bacterium
TTTTCGATGGACAACAATTGCACAATAACAGTGCTTTGCTTGTGAATGCAGAGCACATTGAAGGCATTGTTTCAATTGATGACATTAGCTGCGATTACACATGCGTACCGCTAGAAGGCGGGATGCTCACTGCTGGTTTTATAGACTTGCAGGTCAATGGTGGCGGTGGCGTATTACTTAATCAGACCCCCTCTTTTGATGGTCTGCAAACAATTTGCAAAGCACATTTGCCATTTGGTACAACATCGCTTTTGCCGACTTTAATCACCGATACCCCTGAGATCACCGAGCGCGCAATTGAAGCAGCCATTGAAGCTGAAGGTTCAAAACTCCCCGGCTTTCTTGGTTTACATTTAGAAGGGCCACACCTATCGACACTCAAAAAAGGTGCCCATAGTCCTCAGCTTATCAGGCGCATGACGGATAAAGACATCGACATCTTATGCGAGGCAAAAACAAACATTAGCAACTTGCTCATCACATTAGCGCCGGAAACTGTCGATAGCGATCAAATTGCCCAACTTGCGGCATGTGGAATTCATCTCAGCTTGGGTCATAGCGCAGCAACTGCCTTAGAAGCCAAGCAAGCGTTTAAGGCCGGCGTCTCATCAGTTACACATTTATTTAATGCCATGAGCCCGCTCACACATCGTGAACCAGGTATTGTGGGCGCAGCTCTTAATAGCGACGATATTTATTGTGGTTTAATTGCCGATGGATACCACGTAAATTCAGATGCAATAAACATCGCTCTTAAGATGAAAACAGGCAAAGGGAAGTTAATCCTTGTTACCGATGCCATGTCAACGATCGGCACAAACCAAATAGAATTTGAGTTGAATGGCCGAACTGTAAAACGACAAGATGGCCGCTTAACATTGACAGATGGCACCCTCGCCGGCGCGGATTTAGATATGATTTCAGCAGTTCGATTTATGATCGAAGAAACCAATTGCGAGAAGCAGGAAGCCCTGCGCATGGCATCAAACTATCCCGCGCAATATCTAAATGTTGCGCACGAATATGGCCAGTTAAGCCACAACGCATATGCTAACTTTGTTCATTTAACCGATCAAATAGAGATATTATCGGTTTGGCAAAATGGGCAAAAAGCAAAATAAATGCGGCCATAAAACAAAGCTAGGTCTTTGTATTAAAAATATCTATCGCTGCTGAATGCGCAGCAGTTCTGATCTCCTCCGCCAGGCTTGAATCGGGTAATGTTCGTGCCAAAACCATTCCACCAACGCAAAGCGCAGCCATCGATAATGCATCACGTTTATTATTGGGCGAGTTAGGTTTCATGTTTGTTTCAAAAAGCCAAACCATTGCGGTTAGTAATTCCTGAAAAGAGTTTTGAACCTCTGTGCTCGAGCGCGCAATATCAGATGGCAGTGCTATCATCGGGCATTGACCGTCTATATCTTCCAGATGCTTCGTTGACAGATAAGCATCAATCATCTGTTGGACCATTTCGGGCTTTAAATTTGCAAGATTGATGCCCGCTTCATCGCGCCATTGCGCGCCCCTTCCCATCAAAAAGCTTATCACCGCAGCATTGAAAAGTGCTTCTTTGTTTTTAAAGTGATTGTAAAATCCGCCACGCGTTAACCCAGCGTCATCCATCACCCTATCAATCGTCACATTTTGATATCCGTGCCTGTTGAATAGAACACGCGCAGCTTCCACTATTCTGATGCGTGTTTGTTGTTTGTGCTCGCTGCTATAAGGCATAAAATCTGCTCCATTTTTTAAGATCCTAGCAGTTTTTTAAAAATGTTCTTTAACATATTTAGATTTTCTCCATTGTAGAATAAACCACAAAAAATGGAGATGAACATGCCGGTTTTTTCAAGCTTTTACCCACAACAAACAATACACCAAATGAACCTTGAAGAAGCTTCATACCGATTATGAAAATCAAATGGTGAGCATTTAAAACAACGACCAATCAACCGATTTTTACACATCAAGTATCAATCCATCGCGATCTTATGATTATTGATACACCGCGATTGGAATTTAAATTTAAAATCAGAAAGACAAATAATTATGAATTCACTTTTCGAAACTGTCCCATATCTTACCGCCTATCAAACTTCATTTTTTATACTTGCGGCGCTGTCATTAACAACACTCATACAAAACTTTTTAAGCGCGCCGCTTGCCTTTGTGCATGAAGAACAAGTTCCAGGTTTGCCACTGAAATTTGATCATACAAAACTTAGTTTTCGAGTACTTCGTACCTATTCAAATTCGGTTGAAAACTTCCCTGCATTTGGCTGGGCACTGCTCGTCGCAATTGTTGCAGGTGCTTCACCGACTATCGTAAATTGGATTGCCATGATCTATTTTGCATTTAGAATGTTATTTTGGGCAGTTTATTACACTGGCGTCGGCAAAGTTGCCGGTGGCCCTAGAACAATGATTTTCGTCGGCGGCTTGTTGAGCAATATTGTATTATCGGGCGTCGCTATTTGGGCTGTCGTAACATGATGGAAGACTAAGGTGCTGATGGGCGTATACGCGCATAAAGCACCATTTGACCCCTTTGCGAAAAGGTATTTTAAAAGTTGCTATTGTTCCAAAGCTGAATCAACAAAACTTTTGATCAATCGCAGATTATATTTATCTTTTGGCACAACAATAAAAGTTTCATAAGATTTACTCATTTCCTTTATTGGAATGGATACAAGTGTATGCTCTTGAGTTGTGCTGTTATCTAGAAATATACCAGCGCCCACGCCGTGAAGGATGGCCTCTTTCATCACCGGAAATGTCGTTGTTTTTATGGTTCGCCTGATAGACACATTATGTTTATCGAGCGCTTTTGAAACTTCTCTTTCAGTCAGCGAGCCTTTTTCAGGGAGAAGTAAAGCTTCATTCCACAAATCAGCTAATGAGACGATTTTTCGTTTTTCAAGGTGATGTCCCTTGGGGACATAAAGAACATATTTAACCGTCGCGACTTTATGGTAAATCCAGTCATCAGATCGCGGTGGCTCTGTGATAAAAGCAATGTCGGCTTTGCGTTGCCGTAACAACGATGTTGCAGTCGTCCAATCATATAAGGTGAAATCAATATTTACGTCTGGAAAAGATTGATTAAACTGCGCTATGTGCCGCAGTGCTGGCAGTGGTGCATTTGCAATAACGGAAATATGCCCTTGTTCCATTTGGCAATAACGACTGACTTTCTCATCGATCAAACGATCCAGCGTTACAAAACGATCAGCTAAATCATAGAACTCAGATCCCGTTGAAGTTAGTGAAAAACCATCGCGGTCACGGATCAACAATTTTGCACCTAATGTTTGCTCCAACTTTGATATGTGTTGGCTGATGGCTGATTGGGACACATTGAGTTTTTCCGCAGCTGCAGAGAAACTTCCCTCACGCGCAACATGAGCGAATGCAGTAATTTGATATGGGTTCGTTCGCATAAAAGCCCCTTTATAGGCTCAGACTCTAACTGATATTAGTGACACTAATAATACGTCACATATTTGTTGATTGAGCTAAGTAAGTTGCACCTATCAGCTGATGGGAGCAATCATGTCAAATATTCGCCTCAATGATATTACCAAGAAATTTGGCCAGACCGAAGTTCTTAAAGGTGTCGATCTCGATATCGAAGACAAAGAGTTCGTCACACTTGTTGGGCCATCTGGTTGCGGCAAGTCCACCTTATTGCGAATTCTTGCAGGCCTTGAGCAACCCGATGATGGACAAGTTCTCATTGATGGAAAGAATGTAACAAACACGCGAGCCGCAGACCGAAATCTTTCTATGGTGTTTCAATCCTACGCGCTTTAT
>CAJQOR010000440.1 GCA_905479965.1 uncultured Rhizobiaceae group bacterium
GGAACGCTAACCCCGTTGGCATTGGCTTGATCGAGTACAATGCTCAAATCTTTGCGCATCCAATCCACTGCAAAACCATGCTCATATTCACCTGCATTCATCGTTTTGTAGCGGTTTTCCATCTGCCAAGAGCCAGCCGCACCTTTTGAAATCACTTCGATGACCTTTTCAATGTCCAAGCCAGCGCTTTTGCCGAAATTGATGCCTTCTGATAGGCCTTGAACTAAACCGGCGATGCAAATTTGGTTGACCATTTTCGTCAATTGGCCGGCACCTACATCACCCATGTGACCTACCATTTTGGAAAAGTTTGCAATGATAGGTTCAGCCTTTGCAAATGTTGCTTCATCACCGCCAACCATGACAGTTAACGCGCCATTTTCTGCACCAGCTTGACCGCCTGACACAGGCGCATCAACAAATCCGCAACCTTTTGTTTTTGCAGCTTCCGACAGCTCTTTGGCAACTTGTGCAGACGCCGTGGTGTTGTCGATCAATATGCTACCGGCTTCCATGGTGTTTAGAACGCCATCTTCACCAAGCGTAACTGAACGCAAGTCATCATCATTACCAACGCAGGTGAACACAAAGTCGGCACCTTTCGCCGCTTCTGCAGGTGTTTTGCCAATATTGCCACCGAATTCAGCAACCCATTTTTCAGCCTTCGCTGTCGTGCGGTTATAAACAGACACATCATGCCCGCCCTTTGTCTTAAGATGTCCTGCCATGGGATAACCCATTACACCAAGTCCGATGAAAGCAACTTTTGCCATTTTTTTTCCTTTTACTAAGATCGTGTATTTAGCTTTTGTGCCAAAATAAGATGTCCATTTATTGGCTTACCTTGTTCGTGGCGAACAACAATATCTTGAGATATCAAAATTGTAAGCGAATGCTTTTTTAGAACGTCATTTAGATAAGTCAGTTTGTGAGCATATCGTTGGTGTGCACCAATTGTAAAACCAGTTTCTAAGAATTCTTCATCTGGTAGTGTTTCTGTTGAGAAAATGGTGTGTCCGTTTGCGACCAAATTATCTGAAATGCCTTTGATGAAATTTTCAATATTACCGAGATAAGGTAAAACATCGCCAGCACAAATGAGATCGAACAGCTCTTCATCATTGTCATCAAGATAGTCTTCAACATCAGCGACATATAGGCTTTCATATATGTTTCGGTCGTACGCAATCTCAACCATATTTTCTGAAAGATCTACGCCAATCATCTCATGTGAGATATCTTCAAGTTGAACACCCATGAGACCTGTCCCACAACCAAGGTCAAGAACGTTTTCGAACTTGTTTATATTGAGAGATTTTAAAAGTGTAGCGCTCATAGACGGAACGTCATAGCCAAGATCATCAACAAGAACTTTATCAAAGATTTCAGCATGCTGGTCAAATAAGGTTGCGATATAAGATTGCGGTGCTTTATCCGGCACAGAGCCCATTTTCATGCTGGCTAAACGAACACTTGCTCCGCCATGATCATCTGGATCAAGTTTCAAGACTTCTTGATAGGAGATTGCTGCAGCTTCAAAGTCTCCCGCTTTTTCCAAAGCTAAAGCCTTGTTATAGGCATCCGCCAGCTTTTCTTCATCCATGTTCAGTACCTGCTTAAAAATTCTTAATCGCGCTAGGAGATATCGCTTATTCGTTCTGTCGAATTACGTTCAATTGATATCACATATATTGTATTTGCAAGCGCGCACAAGCTGGTTGCAAGCATAAATGCTATCAGTGGGTAAGGGCCGGTTTCTGGCGTGAGAATAGATGAGGCGTAAGCTGCCATTGCGGAACCACCGCCAATCATCACCGCGCCGCCAAGCCCTGAAGCTGTGCCGGCAAGATGTGGTCTGACACTCACCATGCCAGCATTTGCATTTGGAAGCGTTAATCCATTGCCCAATCCTAGAAAGAAAATTGGACCAAAAAACGTGAGTGCACTGACAATGCCTGATAAATTCAAAACCAATGACAAGGTGAGACCAGAAGCTGAAACAATTCCGCCTGCGAGCATCATCTTATTGATGCCAAAACGGGTTGAAAAACGACCGCTAGCGAGGTTTCCCAAAAGATAACCCGTTGAAATAAACAAAAACAGATATCCAAATGCAACAGGGGAAAGCCCTAAATGTTCTGTTGCAACATAAGCGCCTCCACCAAGGAGTGAAAAATATGCGCCTGACGTGAAAGAAGCGGTTAAGGTGTAACCCCAAAAACGTCGCGATTTAAAGAGTTCGGGATATGTTTTGATTTGCGCCAACATAGATGATGACGTTGATTTATTTGTTTCGCCTAAATCGTAGTAAATAATTACAAAACAGATCAATCCAAGAATGAACATGAGTGCAAAGTTGGCTTCCCAACCCAGATATTCATCGAGAATACCACCGACGAGGGGGCTAAACATTGGAACAACCATCATGCCAACGGTTACATAACCGATCATCGAGGCTGCTTTATCAGCGCTGACCAAATCACGAACGATTGCGCGGGATAATACAATGCCAACAGCTGATGAGGTTTGAAGAATGCGGCCAATTAAAAAGACTTCAATATTGGGCGCCATCATGCAAATCAAAGAGGAGAATGTGAAAATTGCAAAGCCACCGAGAATGACAGGGCGTCTCCCATATCGATCCGATAATGGTCCAAATACTAGTTGCAATGCCCCGGTCGCCGCCAAATAACCTGTAACCGTAAATTGCATTACAGAATAAGTGGTTTGAAAGTGAGATGTCATCGATGGCAATGATGGTAAAAGCATGTTCATGCTCAACACCGAAATGCTTGCAATTATCACCAATGTGAAAATACTTGGTGGTGTGCTTCGATCTAAAAATAGGGAGGTTTTCATAATTTGTTTTGACATCAAAAAATGGCTTGTGCAAGAGCCCTAGATAGAACAAAATGCTAATTATAGCTGTTAGTAATAAAAATAAAGAAATCTAATGACAGACGATGAAATTCAGCAACAATGCCCCTTTTGTTTTGAGCCTTGGGGCGAATGTGAGCATTATGAGCTTATGATTGAATTGGAAAAAGAGGCTGACATGAATGAGCTGATTGACAATCTATCCGATACCTACGGCAAAAGTGAAAAGCACTAACAATTTAATTGGTTTTTTGTAGGCTAATTCGCTCACGATGGAATGTATAAATTCCAGTAAATACGACAATCAAGCCCCCAATAATCATCCACAAATCAGGTATTTCGCCAAAAAACAGAAAGCCTAATATTAGTGCTGCGACTAAATTTGTGTATCTAAATGGCGAAATAAACGCAATATCGCCTTCGCGCATAGCTAGCATAATGGTTTGATTGGCCAAAAGAATCAGTCCTGCCCCAATCAATATGATTGCCAAATGTTCGATATTCATCGGTTTCCAACCACCTGATGACACCATCATAACAATCCCTAAAACCATGATCATGAATGTAATGACAAAATTGATCGGTAGAAGGGGAACGGAGACGCCCATTTTTCGCGTAGAAAGATCGCGCAAGGTGATGAACATGACTGCGATAACAATAAAGAGCGAGTGAAAATTAAAGCCCTCAACACCCGGGCGGATAACAATGATC
>CAJQOR010000441.1 GCA_905479965.1 uncultured Rhizobiaceae group bacterium
CCCTGAAACGCTCAAACCTTTTGGCATCAATGTTTATGAGTTAACCGAAAGCTGCATCCACATTGCACAAAAAAATGCTGCGAGCATGGATGATATGTACAACGATCTTTTAAATCTTGGAAAGATCTTTGATGTTGAAGATAAAGCAAATGCGCTTGTTGCAAGCTATAAAGATGAACTTTCTTCCTTTACTTCAAACCTTGCACCGCTTGAAAACGCACCGCGTGTTTTCATCTATGATAGCGGCGAAGAAACACCATTTACCGCCGGTCGTTATGCCATGCCCAATGCTTTAATCGAAGCAGCAGGTGGCGTTAACATCATGAATGACTTTGAAAAAAGCTGGGCAACTGTTGGTTGGGAAGCTGTGGTTGAGCGGAACCCGCAAGTAATTGTTATTGTCAATTATGGAACAGTAACGGCTGACGAAAAACGTGCTTTCATGATGTCGAACCCAGCATTTGCAGATATTGACGCTGTTAAAAATGATCGTTTCGTCACGCTTGAATATGTTGAAGCTACTCCAGGTCCACGTAACATTAAAGCGGTGAAAACACTCGCATCTGCATTTCGCAAATGAGACCAAGTGATAAAACAACATTGACCGATCACAATTCTAAAAGAACCTATCGTCTTGCATTAGCTGTGGGTTTTGCCACACTTTTAATGTCGATAACCGTGGCGGTCAGTGTTGGCGCTATTTCCATACCCTTTTCAACCGTCTGGGGTGTGATAACCAACAAATTCGTTGATGGCCTTGTGCCGGTCAATTGGTCAGCGGGTCGAGAAGCTATTATCTGGGAAATCAGATTACCAAGATCCTTGCTTGCATGTCTTGTGGGGGCGGGTTTAGCCATTGTCGGCGCCAGCCTTCAAGCTGTCACCCGAAATCAGCTCGCCGACCCACACCTTTTAGGTATATCTGCAGGCAGTGCCTTTGGTGCTATCTTAGCGCTCCTGCATACTGGTCTATTTCTTGGCTTGGTGACGGTTCCGTTATTTGCATTTTTAGGTGCACTTATTGCCACTTTGCTTGTACTAGGCGTTTCCAGATTTGCATCCGCTACCAGCGCAGACAAACTTATCCTTGCCGGTGTTGCAGTATCTTTTATCGTCATGTCACTCGCCAATGTACTCATCTTCTTAGGCGATCCACGCGCAACACACACCGTCGTTTTTTGGATGCTCGGTGGTCTTGGTTTGGCACAATGGGAACAGCTCATCTATCCATTGATCATTCTCACAATATGCGGCGGATATCTTAAGCTTAATGCCGCAAATTTAAATGCAATGACTGTGGGCGACGAGACGGCATCCACGTTAGGAATTGCTGTTACAAGGTTCAGATTAATCGTCTTTGCAGTCGGCGCGTTTATCACCGGGGTGATGGTGGCTTTTTCCGGAATTATCGGATTTGTAGGATTAATGGTGCCACATATTGCAAGATTATTTGTCGGCGGCAATTATAACCGCGTTCTTCCAGTCTCCGCACTTTTAGGTGCGATATTCTTGATTTGGGCAGATTTCATCTCCCGCACCATCATGTCACCAGACGATATGCCCATCGGCATCGTTACCGGATTAATTGGTGGTTTCTTCTTCATCTGGCTCTTAAGAAGCCGTGTTAGATAGACGGCTAAAAGCGATAAAATATCGATTTTTTACAACTCAATAAGTGAATTTTATGGTGAAAAACACCAAAACACGGGAGATATTGGGCATTCAACATATTGTGATGGCAATGGCAATAGACGAACATGCATCTATTCGTTACCACGTGGTTTTATAAAATTGGGAGATCTTGATCTGATATAAGGGTCGCTCAAGCAATAATAAAAGCATAAATGTGAGGAACCATGAGAAATATAATTAAAACAGCTTTGTTTGCGACGGCCATTTCGTTTGCATCGGTCAATTCATACGCTGATACATCCGACGGCGAGGCGCTCTTAAACAAATCATGGGATGAAATTAAAACAACCGCCAAAGGTGGTGAAGTTAATTGGTTCATGTGGGGAGGCTCCGATAGTATCAACCAGTATGTATCTGAATTTATTGGCGGCATCTTAAAAGATGAATACGACATTACGCTAAACCGCGTTGGAATTAGTGACACGGCTGAAGTGGTCAACATTGTGCTTGGCGAAAAAGAAGCGGGTGTCACCGATAAAGGCACGGTTGACATGATTTGGATCAATGGTGAAAACTTCCGCACAATGAAGCAGGGAGATTTAGCTTATTGTGGTTACACTGATTTATTACCCAATAATGCGCTTGTGAACTGGGACAACCCATCAATCGCAAATGATTTTGGTGTACCCGTTGATGGCTGCGAAGTCCCATGGTCAAAAACCCAATTCTCATTCACTCACAACACAACAACGGTTGAAAATCCGCCACGCTCAATTGGTGAATTAATTGAGTGGGTCAAAGCAAATCCTGGCCAGTTCACTTATCCCGCTCCACCGGATTTTAATGGTGCGGTATTTGTGCGTCACGTATTTTATCATGCGGCCGGTGGAGTTGAAAATCTATTGGGCGAATTTGATCAGGCCAAATATGATGAAGTTTCCGCCAAAACATGGCAAATACTCAACGACCTTGAGCCATACCTCTGGCGCGAAGGCAAAACTTATCCAACGACAATTGCAGCTCATGAGCAACTTTATGCCAATTCAGAAATAGCGCTCACCTTCAATTATGAACCGGCTGGCGTCGGCATTAAAATTGAAAACGGCACCTTCCCTCCAACAAGTCAGGGTTATGGGTTAACAGACGGGACAATTGGCAACACCAATTACACGATCATCCCATTTAATTCGCCAAACAAGGCTGCGGCGCTCGTCTTGCAGAACGTCTTGCTATCGGGAAAAGCACAGCTTAAAAAAGCACAACCAAGTGTATGGGGCGCAGCACCTGCAATCGAGATTGACCGCACAGCGGACGACATTAAAACAAGCTTTGCCAAAATTGAAAAGCATCCAAAAGTTGCCCCTGCCAAAGAGCTTGCAAAAACTGCTTTGCCAGAACTTCAAGCATCTTGGATTTCAGCCATTGAAAAAGGCTGGATTGAAAACGTCGGACGATAAGATAAATCTTGATCCCGCAGCCATATCTGCGTTGTGGGATCGTTCTCCAGATACCACTCAAGACATCTGTTAACGCAGAGATTTCTGGGGTAAAGTTAGCGTAATGTCAGATCGCTCGAAAATATTCATCTTGTTGTTTCCAGCAATGCTTGTCATTGTCACGTTGTTTTTTGGTGGTCTTGTCATCGGACTGATGCGTAGCTTTAATTACATGCCAATCATCGGTCTGACAGAGCCTAATTTTCACGCTTACATCTCAGTATTTTCAGACATTGAATTCTATCATTCTTTTCTGCTGACATTTCATATCGCTTTTACATCCACAGCCATATCGTCTGTTCTAGCTATTGGTGCCGCACTCTTATTAAGGCGTAGCTTTGTCGGCAAATTTATTGTCAATTTTCTATTTCAACTCAACCTAACGATCCCGCATTTGGTGGGAGCTATAGGTATGCTCTATTTGTTTTCGCAATCTGGTAGCTTTGCGCGCCTTGCGGCTGAATGGCATATTATTGCGCGCCCAAGTGACTTCCCTGCCTTGATTTTCGATCCATATGCTATCGGCATCATCATGCAATATGTCTGGAAAGAAGTTCCATTTATCGGCGTCATCGTACTTGCAAATATGCAGTCGATTGGCGAAGACTATGAAAGCGTGGCACGATCATTGGGCGCGAGCAAATGGCAATCCTTCCGCCATGTCCTCTTACCAATGATTTTCCCCGGCGTATTATCTGCCTCGATCATCGTTTTTGCATTTACCTTCGGTGCCTACGAAATCCCTGCATTACTGGGTGCAAATTATCCTGCGGCCTTACCGGTGCTAGCCTATCAAAAATACACAAATGTAGATCTAGCCGCGCGTCCTGAAGCCATGGCCATGGCAGTTATCATTGCGATATTATGTGCATTTCTCATCTGGATTTACATACGATATTGCCGACACCGCATTCGGGGACGTGTATGAGTATAGGGAAAAAATCACCCCTACAAAACCTTCGCGTTTTGACAGGTATTGTATTGATCACATGGCTGGTATTACCACTGATCCCACTTGCCATTTGGTCGTTTGCCAAAGGCTGGTATTTCCCTGACCTTTTACCAAAACGCTGGACGTTAAATGCGTGGGAATATGCGCTCTCAGACACATCTGGCGTATTGGACAGTTTGTGGGTCACGATTTGGGTATCCCTTTGCGCCACAGCCTTGTCGATTTTGGTTGGTGTACCCGCAGGACGTGCTTTGGGCATGTATAAGTTCAAGGGCAAAGAACTTATTGAGCTTATGATACTTGCGCCCGTGATCGTACCAGGCATAGCGGTCATTCTTGGCATTCACTCAATCTTTTTGTTTTTGGGTTTGAACAACACAATGACCGGGGTAATTCTTGTTCATTTAATCCCCACATTGCCTTATATGACATTGGTCATGTCAGGTATTTTTGCCAATTACGATCCAGCATTTGAAGACCAAGCACGCAGCCTGGGCGCCTCTCCACTTAAGACGTTTTGGTATGTCGCATTGCCCGCCATCATGCCCGGGATCATCGTTGGCGGCTTATTTGCATTTTTGGTATCATGGAGCCAATACATCTTAACGCTTCTCATTGGAGGTGGCCGCATCATCACCTTGCCATTGCTCTTATTTAACTTTGCAACATCAGGGCGCAATGACATCACAGGCGCAATTGGGATGATATATATTCTACCAGGTATCATTGTTTTATTACTCACTGCAAAACACTTGTCTGGTCGCAGTGGCGCTGTTGGAGGCTTTGGGCAAATTTGACACATGTTTCAATCAAAAATCTGTCGAAAACCTATAAAGGAGTTGATGCACCAGCATTGGATAATCTTTCGCTTGAAATCCCGTCAGGTGAGCTTACCGCTTTATTGGGACCATCAGGTTGCGGCAAAACAACAACAATGAAGATGATCGCCGGTCTGCTTGAACCTTCATCAGGTGATATCACTTTTGACGGGCGTTCGGTCTTAAGCGATAAACCTGAAAATCGTGGCGCGGTGATGGTGTTTCAAAACTATCTTTTGTTTCCCTATATGAGCGTTTCAGACAATATTGGTTTTGGTTTGAAGATGCGCAATATTGATGCGAACCAGATTAAAAAACGCGTTGATGAAATGCTTGAGATGGTGAAACTTCCCGATCTAGGCAAACGAAAACCAAGCGAGCTATCTGGTGGGCAACAACAGCGCGTCGCACTCGCACGCGCACTTATCATCCAGCCGCAAGTTTTATTGCTAGATGAGCCACTATCTAATCTTGATGCGCATTTACGTTTTGAAATGCGAGATCTTATTCGATCACTTCAACAAGAGATGAAAATCACGACTATATTTGTCACCCACGACCAAGAAGAAGCGGTGGTACTCGCGGATAAAATAGCGCTCATTCTGAATGGTAAAATGAAGCAATATGACACCCCACAAGCGTTTTACAAATCACCCATTGATGAAGCAACGGCTCGCTTTTTTGGATGCTCTAATTTCATCAAAGGAACTTTTGTTAATGGAAGCTTTGATAGCCCAATTGGAAAACTAAAAATTCCAAGCTCATTTGAAAACGGTGATGGCACCCTCACGCTTCGACCTGAAAATGTTCAGATCACCGATGATAAATCGAAAGAAAACACGTTCTACGCATCGATTTTAAATATTATCTATATGGGTACCCAAACACGTCTAAAATTAAAATTAGCTAACTTAGAAATTGATGCCATTGTTAATCCAAATGAGGTCGATGGCGTAAAGATTGGCGACGAGATCATTATACATTTGCCGCAAGAAACGCTGTGGAAAATCTAAGTCAGGCCTACACTCCTAAATATCGATCTTTAATCTCTTCTGATAATTTTCCAATAGCGCCACTCCACACAGTTTCTCCGCGTGCTAAAACAACCGCATGATCTGCAACTTGTGTGAGCTCTTTCAGTGATTTATCGACAACCAAGATCGACAAATTTTCACCTGACTTTAATGTCTTAATCGCCGTCCAAATTTCTTGACGAATGATCGGTGCAAGCCCTTCTGTGGCTTCGTCTAAAATAAGTAATTTTGGATTGGTCATCAACGCACGGCC
>CAJQOR010000442.1 GCA_905479965.1 uncultured Rhizobiaceae group bacterium
AAAGCATGGCTTGGCTCAAGTGCTGGAATAATACCTTCAACACGTGTCAAAAGCTGAAAAGCCTCTAGAGCTTCGTGATCCATAATTGGCACATATTCAACACGCCCAGTATCTTTTAGCCACGAATGCTCTGGTCCAATCCCAGGATAATCAAGACCTGCAGAAATGGAATGTCCTTCTTCAATTTGGCCATCACTATCTTGCAAGAGATATGTTCTGTTACCGTGAAGGACCCCAGGATTACCTGCAGTTAGTGATGCGCAGTGTTCATCTGTATCAAGGCCTTTACCCCCAGCTTCAACACCAACGATTTCAATATCCTTGTCATCAAGGAATGGATGGAACAAACCAATCGCATTTGAACCGCCGCCAACAGCAGCAACAAGCATATCTGGCACACGGCCTTCACGCTCTATCATTTGCTCACGCGTTTCTTGACCAATAACGGATTGGAAATCGCGTACCATTTCAGGGTATGGATGAGGACCAGCGGCCGTACCAATGATGTAATATGTATCATCAACATTGGTCACCCAATCGCGCAACGCTTCGTTCATTGCATCTTTAAGCGTTCCGTTACCTGCAGTAACAGGGATCACTTCTGCGCCTAAAAGCTTCATACGAAATACATTTGGCGCCTGACGTTCAACATCTTTTGCACCCATATAAACAACACAAGGCAATCCAAAACGCGCCGCAACGGTTGCAGAGGCAACACCGTGTTGTCCGGCACCTGTTTCTGCAATAATGCGCTTTTTACCCATGCGTTTTGCAAGAAGGATCTGGCCAAGACAATTGTTGATCTTGTGAGAACCTGTGTGGTTCAATTCATCGCGTTTGAAATAAATCTTCGCGCCGCCTAATTCTTCAGTCAATCGCTCAGCAAAATATAACGGGCTAGGACGGCCAGTATAATGCTTGTTCAAATCTTCCAGTTCATCTTTGAATGTCTGGTCAGTTTTCGCAAAATCCCAGTGCTCTTGCAGATCAAGGATCAGCGGCATTAAAGTTTCAGCAACAAAGCGGCCACCATAAATGCCAAAGCGCCCATCTTCGTCAGGACCTTCCCTGAGTGAGTTAGGTAATGATTGTTGGTTCACGCGTTTCTCCTCGGATCCAAATTTTGAACATGATTTGATAGCGCTAAAAAAGCCACCCATCAATTCTTTATCTTTAACGCCCGGTTTAATTTCTATCCCCGAAGAGACATCCATTCCAATTGCATGTGTGTTATTGATCGCCTCACACACATTTTGAGCATTTAGCCCACCTGACAACATATATTCAACACTTTGATCTAAGCTTTCAAGCAAGCGCCAATCAAAGGAAACACCATTTCCGCCCGGTATTTGTGAAACCTTTGGTGCTTTGGCATCAAATAACAAGCAATCAGCGACGCCAATATAGGGTTTTATCTTTTCCAAATCGTCCGCATCACAAATGGAAAATGCCTTCATAACAGGCAGGTTATACCGTGCTTTAACCTCACTCACGCGCTCAGGTGTTTCGCCACCATGTAGCTGCATCATGTCAGGTTTAAGGACATGATTGATCTCATCCAGGTATTCATCGCTTGCATTGACTGTCACCGCCACAATTTGCGACTTACCGCGCGCAGGCACCGCTGCCGCTGCCGCTTCTTTTGGCGATACATGTCGAGGGCTTTTCTCAAAGAAAATAAACCCGATCTGGTGAGCACCATTCTGCGTGGAATGCGCAACCATTTCAGCAGTTTTCAAGCCACAAGTTTTGATCAACATAGTCATAGTTTCGCAAGTGCCATGAATTTCGCTCAGAGTCGAGACATTTGATGAAAATGCGGCAATTAGCTCGCAAAAACATCCAAGATTTAGCTAACCGAAATCAACGGCATGCAACAAACTGCCGTTTTTCTTGAGCCACTTTTTACCTTCTTGCATATGTGGGCACAAACTTTCGCATAATTGCCAAAATTGCGGCTCGTGGTTCATCTCAACCAAATGCGCTACTTCATGCGCGGTCAAGTAATCTAAAACGTAGGATGGCGCCATGATAATGCGCCATGAATAAGACAACCTACCGTCAGATGAGCACGAGCCCCAACGACTGCGTGTATCGCGCAATGTGATCGACTTATATGGCTTTCCAAGTTGCTCAGCATGATAATTTGTGAATTTTTCTAAATCGTCACGGGCTTGTTTTTTTAAATAATCGGCTATCCGACGGTTTAAATGTTCCGCGCCTCCAGACACGCGCAAGATATGTTGGTCCCCGTCGCTAATGGCTTCGGTAACACCACGAATTTCCCCTGTGCGTTCGATCACATGATCAATCCCGCGAATAGGGATGGTGTGTCCTTCACGAAGGCCGGTTTCTTTTGGAAATTTTGCAAGTTTGGTTAGGATCCAGCCGTGGTATTTGTCCAGAAATTCAGATATTTCCCCTTCATCTAGATGGGGCGGAACTGTAAGGCTTAGCCCGCGTCCGCCAGGGTCAATACGAAGCGTAATTCGTTTAGCGCGTTTGTTGGACTTAATTTTGAGCGGCAAAATGCGATCGCCAACCGCTAAAGTGCGGTTGGCTGGTCGTGGGCTCGATCTCTTTTTCGCAAACGAAAACATGTTTTTATTTTATCTGATTCGCAAATTAGCGGTTAAATATCTTTCACGCATAAAAAACGGCGCGATGAAGCGCCGTTAATTGCACAAGTTTCAAAACCTATTTTGTGGTTTTAGGAACCGAACTTTTTTTCTTAGACTTTTCGTCAGATTGTTTACGGCTTTTCATAAAAGCATCAAACTCTTCGCGGTCACGTGCTCTGCGCAGATCACGCATATGTGCATCAAATTCTTCGCGCATCTTATCAAGTTTGCGGCGTTCTTCATCCAAACGATCTAATTCTTCCTCACGCCACTCATCAAAAGCACCATTTCCTGATCGGTAATGTGCACCTGATCGGCCATAACGTTGATCTTTTGACCGACGGCAAGATTTGAAAAATCCGTCCGTTGCATGATTAACTTCGGTTTTAAATTCGTTTAGCCGATCGCCCCACAAAATATAAGCAAGCATTGCAAGACCCAATGGCCAAAAGACCATGAAGCCTAACACCATCAGTGCAATTGTCGCTGGCGTCCATGCAGGTCGAATTAAGGCAGACTGTGTCATTTCTTGGTTATCCTCATCAGCTTTAAAGAACAAAAATTGTTCTCTTACTAGAATAGATGTGGTGAGAATTTTATGGCGTTTCAAGACAAATTGATTGAATTTGCAGTGATTTTGATCAGTTTCATGCTAAAATACATCAGAAACCGAACGAAATTCAGTCACTTAGACAAGTTATGTCAGTACAAAGAATTTTAGGGCTTAAGCGCTTTTTTTGTCCAGATTACCAATGAAATCCAAAATCATTGGAGAAATTTCCGCACGGAACTTTGAGCCATTAAACACGCCATAATGACCAACATTTGGTTGGATATAATGTTTGCGTTTTGCTTTTGGGATATTTGGACAAATCGTTTGTGCGGCTTCTGTTTGTCCGACGCCGGAAATATCATCGTTTTCGCCTTCAATCGTCAAAAGCGCACATTTTTTAATGGCGCCCGTGTCGATTAATTCACCACGGTGCATCATCTCACCTTTTGGAAGTGAGTGCTTGATGAAGACGGTTTCAACGGTTTGGAGATAAAACTCTTCAGTTAAATCCATCACCGCAAGATATTCATCATAAAAATCACGGTGTTTCTCAGCAGTTTCCCCGTCACCTTTCACAAGATTGAGGAAAAAGCCCTGTTGAGCTTCCATGTGCTTATCCAAATTCATCGACATAAAGCCTGATAATTGCAAAAAGCCAGGATAAACGCGACGTCCAGCTCCTTTAAGCGGCCAAGGCACAGTCATAATCACATTATCGCGGAACCATGATAGCGGCTTAGATTCGGCAAGCTCATTCACGGCTGTTGGGTTAACGCGCGTATCAATTGGACCACCCATTAATGTCATAGAGCGCGGGATATTCTTTTCATTCCTGCTTTCCATTAAAGCAATGGCTGCAAGAACAGGAACAGAGGGCTGACAGACGGCCATCACATGCGTATCGGGGCCGAGCGTGTTGAACATATCAATCAGATAATCGACATAGTCATCGAGATCGAACGAGCCGTTTGATTGGGGTACAATCCGCGCATCAGTCCAGTCGGTGATGTAAATCTCTGCATTGGGTAACAGCGTCTCAACGGTCCCGCGTAGCAATGTAGCATAATGGCCTGACATTGGTGCAACGATCAAAATTTTAGATTGTGATTTAAGGTTTTTAGGTAAGTCACGTTTGAAATGAATAAGATCGCAAAATGGTTTTGACCAAACCACATGTTCCTCAACACTCACTGTGCCTGAGGCTGTCTTAATCGTTCCAATGCCAAAGTCTGGCTTGCCATAGCGACGGGTTGAGCGCTCAAAAACTTCAAACCCGGCATTCATGGCACGGCCCATTGGCGTATTTGATAAAGGGTTGGCAGGATTTACATATGTAAAACGCATGGCGTCCGCAAACGCACGAACCGGTGCAATAGCTGCATGGTTCATTTCATAAAGTTTATAGTACATATACCTACCGCCTGTGCTTGGAACCGGTTTTATTGCGGTCCTCGTAATCGATTGCAAACTACCATGCTGATTTTGCATTGCAACATGCGCACCCTTATTTTTGCATAGAGAATCAACAAATAGGTTAATACTGGTGCAAAAATGTCCAATATTACGGATTATTGAGACTTATTCTAATTTAAAATGAGAACAATGCTCATTTTTATAAAATAGTGAGACTTCCTCTTGATTTTTCTGTAAATTATATCGATATGCACTCATAAATTCCTATTTAAGTAATGAGAGTGAGATTTCTGCGTAATGAGCCAGGAAAAACCCGATGAAAATCTAGAGCACAACGACGTAGACAATGATCTGAACGACATTCTCGATGCGTTAAATAACGCTGAGGAGAAGATCGCAGACATTCCTGCTGATTATGATGTTGGTGAAGATGATGAGCATCCCAACGATCATGAAGTTCTTGAAAAGTTATTGATTGAAAATGAAACGTTGAAACAAGACGTCTTGCGTGCTGCCGCTGACATGCAAAATTTGCGCAAGCGCACGCAACGCGAAATCGCCGATGCGAAGACGTTTTCAGTTTCAAACTTCGCGCGTGACATGTTGGGTGTTTCTGACAATCTACGCCGCACTGTTGAAGCTGCACCCAAGCAAGATGACGAAAACCTAAAAACGCTGCTAGAAGGCGTTGAGATGACTGAGCGTTCTATGTTATCTGCACTTGAGCGTCACGGCGTTAAAAAGCTTGACGTATTGCAAAAGAAATTTGATCCAAATTTCCATCAAGCTATGTTTGAGGTTCCCGATACAGAAACACCAAACAATACGGTCGTTAAAGTTGTCCAAGATGGTTATATTATTGGATCGCGTGTTTTGCGCCCTGCAATGGTGGGTGTTGCAAAAGGTGGCCCAAAAATCGTTGAGACAGAACAAAATTCTGACGACGAATAAAATATGTTATTCAGATATCTAAAAAGCCGGGTGATTGCCCGGCTTTTTTTATTTAGCTGATTAAGCCGGCTTCTTTGGCAAGGTCTGATAGTGACTCTTGCAAGCGTGGCCCAAGTTGCTGGATAATTTTGCCGGCAACGAAATTACCCAAACGCGCACAAGATTCTAGATCTTTACCATTGGTGTAACCGTATAAGAACCCAGCTGCGTAGAGATCACCTGCACCGGATGTATCAACAATATTGTCAATCTTATCAATCGCTACTTCGATTATTTGACCATCAGATACAACAACAGAGCCGCGGGGCCCGCGTGTGACAGTTGCAAGCTTACAATCTTGTCCTAATTGTTTTATCGCGTCATCAAAACTATCGGTTTGATATAATGATTTTGCCTCATCTTCATTGGCAAAAATCATATCGACAGTGCCATTTCTTAAAAGCTCTAAAAATTCGCTGCGATAGCGATCAACACAAAATGAATCCGATAATGAGCCGGCTACAATTCGGTTGTTTTCATGCGCAATTTTTGCAGCAAGTTGGATCGCGTCTTTTGCGCGCGGTGGGTCCCACAGATAACCTTCAAAATAGGTGACTTTAGAATCTGCAACGATTTTTTCGTCGATATCCTCTGGACCGATTTCAACACATGCACCCAAATACGTGTTCATCGAGCGCTCAGCATCCGGTGTCACAAAAATCATTGAACGCGCTGTTGGGGGATGACCGTCAAGCGGCGTGCTTTCAAAATGTGTTCCAATTGCGCGAATGTCGTGGGTAAAGATCTTACCCAATTCATCATTTGAAACCTTCGCAAATAAAGCAGTTTTAGCGCCAAATCCTGCGACACCAGCGGCTGTATTACATGCACTGCCTCCCGATGTTTCAATAGCGGGGCCCATTCGCGCATATAAAAGCTCGGCGCGGTCCGCATCAATTAAATTCATAGCACCTTTGATAATTTCATTATCTTCTAGGAATGTATCATCACATTTTGCGATGATATCCACGATAGCATTTCCAATGCATACAACGTCGATGGATGGCATATTAGGTATCTTTCTTGGCTAAGCTGCGCTTTAAGTCGTAAAGAGCTTCTAAGGCTTCGCGAGGGGACATATCATCAGGATTGATGTTTTGCAAAAGATTCTCAACTTCGCTCTCTTTCGACGATTGATGTTTATCATTTGCATCTACCTGGACGGAAAACAATGGAAGGTCATCAATGAGCTGTTGAGCAGGGTTTTGTCGGTCGCTTTCTTCAAGCTGGGTTAATACATCCCGTGCACGATTGACGACAACTTCGGGCAATCCGGCAAGTTTGGCAACCTGAATCCCGTAAGAACGATCTGCAGTTCCTGGCCCGACCTCGTGCAAGAAAACGACATCGCCGTCCCATTCTTTCACCTTCATCGTGGCACTTGAAAGGCGCGCCAGCTTTTCCGATAGTGCGGTTAACTCGTGGAAGTGCGTAGCAAATAAGCCACGGCATTTGTTAATTTCATGCAGGTGTTCAACCGCAGCCCATGCGATTGATAATCCATCAAATGTTGATGTGCCGCGCCCAATTTCATCTAAGATAACCAGAGATTTCTCGGTTGCTTGATTTAAGATCGCTGCGGTTTCAACCATTTCGACCATAAATGTTGAGCGGCCCCGTGCAAGATCATCAGACGCGCCAACACGCGAGAACAACCGATCCACAACGCCAATATGTGCTTGGCCTGCAGGTACATACGAGCCCATCTGAGCCATGATAGCGATAAGCGCATTTTGCCGTAAAAATGTGGATTTACCACCCATATTTGGCCCGGTTAATAGCCAAATCGCTGCGTTCTTTTCATTATTTGGTGGAGATAGATCACAATCATTGGCAACAAACGGATCAGCAGATTGCTTACGCAGCGCCTGTTCGACCACGGGATGTCGTCCGGCGGTGATTTTAAATTCTGTTGTTTGGTCCACAACAGGTCTGCAATAACCTTGTTCTTGAGCAAGATCTGCATTGGCTTGCGCGACATCAATAATAGATATCGCATCTACTGCATTTTTGATGATCGATGCGTAGTGAACGGCGCGCTGGGAGAGTTCTTCAAATAATTGCAATTCGATTTTTAATGCTTCACCTGCAGCATTTGCGATCTTGCTTTCTAAATCTGCAAGCTCAGTCGTTGTAAAGCGCATTGCATTAGCTAAAGATTGGCGATGAATATATTGTGCTTTGGCCTCATCATTATCTGTCAGTGCATTGCCATATTGTGCAGTCACTTCGATAAAATAACCTAATACATTATTATGCTTGATTTTGAGCGTTTTTACACCTGTATCCTGAGTATATTTATGTTGCAGCTCAGCAATAATTTGACGCGATTGATCACGAAGCGTTCTAAAATCATCAAGTTCACAATGACAGCCTTGGCGGATAAACCCACCATCGCGTTTTAAAAGCGGTAACTCATCCATAAGCGATGTATCTAAGATATTGATCAGATCATCAGGCACTTTTAAAAGATGCGCAACGGCCTCTTCAATTTCCTCTGGCATGAGTTTGTCGTTAAATAAACTGGCGATATCGCGTGCCGCTAATAACCCTGCCTTCAGCGTGCCAAGATCACGTGGACCTCCTCGGTTTAAAGATAAACGTGACAATGCACGCTGCATGTCAGGGACTGATTTGAGCGATGTCTGCACATCATCTGATAAAATATTGTCTTTGATAAACCAGCTGACGGCCTCTAGTCTGGTATTAATAAGATGCTGATCGGTAAGTGGCGACATTAGGCGTTCGGATAAAAGCCGCCCACCGCCACCTGTTACGGTTCTATCAATTGTTTTTAAAAGACTACCACTTTTCTCACCAGAAAGCGTTCTGACAAGCTCGAGATTTGTGCGGGTTGCAGGATCGATGAATAAACTCTGGCCCGCACCATCATATTCTGGATATTCAAGAACAGGACGTTCGCTTAATTGGGTTTTCTCAATGTAGGCAATCGCCGCTGCGATGGCTGAAAGCTCTGCGCGTTCGAAGTTTCCCATGCCATCTAAAGCAGAAAGATTGTAATAGCGTTTGATGCGATCCTCTGCGACGGTGCTATCAAATAACACGGCTGACTGCGGGACAACGGCTCTTCCTAATATGTC
>CAJQOR010000443.1 GCA_905479965.1 uncultured Rhizobiaceae group bacterium
TTGGCGCGCGTTTCAGCCGTTTGTGCAGGGTCCATGTCAAATGCAACTAGCCAATCGGGATTGTTGAACTGTAGTCGAGGCAGGTGAATCAAATCTCCCCAGAATAACAGGTCCTCGCCCCCGTTATGTAGATGAAAACCAACATGTCCCGGTGTATGGCCCGGCAAAAATTTGGCCTGGATGCCAGATAACACCTCCGCATCGTTATCAAAAACCCTTAGCCTATCTTTGTAAGGTACTGTGAGATCACGCGCAATTTTTACAAACGGTTGAACTTGCTCTGGCAACGCATCAGCAGCTGAGCCATGCCAGAAATCCCATTCGGTGGAATTTACAACGATTTCGGCATTTGGGAACAGTCGATCCTCACCTGCACTCAACCCACCTATGTGATCAGGATGCAAATGGGTCAAGAGCACGGTATCAATCTCAGCCGCATCAATCCCTGCTTGTTTTAGAGCAGCATGATATCCTCCTGTTTTGGGTGAAAATCCAGGTAGTGTGCCTGTGTCTATGGCAATCTTCTTCTCACCGGTGTCGATGATATGTCCCAGAACTGGCAATGGCCGTGTACCTTCAAATGACGGTAGATGCTGCCTATTTAGCGTCTCATTCGCTTTATCTTGGTCAAAGCCAACAATCAAATCTGGCCCGACATCAATGACGCCATCCAATAGAACAATTATCTCTGCCGATCCAATACGACGCTTAGCAAATGAAGGCGTTGCCCCTGCGCTCAAGCCAGTTTCGTGAGCAGAGAGCAAGGTCGGCTTCATGATAAAAGGTGCAGCCAGAGCGGTCGCACCTCCCATTCCTAGAAAGTTTCTTCGGTTAATTTTCATAAGTATCTCCTATGGATTTTTGTGGAAAAGTAGTTTGAATTGGAATATATTCCAGAAAATAGATGGGAATAGGGGTTCTGACCTTATATTGGCCATAAGCAAAACTTAGAGGACTGTATGGATCGCCTTGGATATTTTGAGAGTTTTTTAGAAGTGCTGGATCAAGGCTCACTTAGCGCCGCGGCTCGAATTAGGGGCATCAGTCAACCGGCAATTAGCCAACAAATGGCTGCATTAGAAGCGGATTTTGGAACGCCTTTACTGCAGAGATCCACTACAGGCACGACCGCGACACGCGCTGGGCGGATTATCTCACGGCATGCAGCGGAACTTTTGACAACGCACAGACGCATGCGAGCGGACATCTCTGCGCTAGCAACGACGCCAGGGGGTGAAATACGCATTAGTATCTCTAGGGTCATGGCTGAAAACCCTGTTGGGATTGCCTTGCAAAAACTACACACAGTTTACCCAAACTTGCAGTTGATGGTTAAAGTTGAAGATCGGCTCGTCGATGTTATTGGTGAGGGCTATGATCTTGCCCTAAGAACAGGTGAGATCGGAAATTTTGAAGCGATCGCGCGTAAAATTGCTCATTTCGAAACCGTACTTGTAGCGGCACCATCTTATCTAGATCGCAATGGTCGACCAACAGACCATTCTGAAATGGGACAACATGCTTTTGTGCAATATGCTGATCACCGCGTGCATGGGTTTCATACTGTGCAGAAAAATGGTGAAGATGCTGAGATTGAATTGGCGACTAAATTGGTCGTCGACACACCGTCACATTTGATGAATGCTTTAGTTGATGGGCTTGGCTTTGCCCGTCTACCCCGAGTTTTAGCCAAGGATTATATTCAAGATGGTTCACTAGAGGTTATGTTGCCTGACTATGTGGTTGAGCCCAAAAATATCTATCTGGTCTACCCCCACCGTCATGCTGTGACTGAGAATATGCGCGTCGTGATAAATGCGATATATGAAGGGTTACATAATTATGGCCGCACTCGGGTCATTCGTCACCAAGATTTACAGATGGGTGCATTGTAAGTTTAAAATACGTCACGTTGTTTCACGCTCTAAATCATACGATTGTCGGCATGGTACGCACGATTTAGACCATCACTTCCCCCATAATTATATCCTGCTTTAAAAATATTGCTCCACAAAACAAATGTAGTTGCAATTATTGTGTATCTATTTTAGTTACGTAATACCATTACATTTCAATTGAGGATATATTCCATGTCTGACACGCGTCTCCCTGTGACCGTCCTTTCCGGCTTTCTTGGTGCAGGTAAAACCACACTTCTTAATCGAGTTCTGAATAATCGTGATGGGCGCCGTGTGGCTGTCATTGTCAACGATATGTCCGAAGTTAATATCGATGCCGATCTTGTGCGAGCGGATACCGAATTGAGCAAAACAGATGAGACTTTGGTTGAAATGTCAAACGGCTGCATCTGCTGTACATTGCGAGAAGACCTTTTAGATGAGGTGCGTAATTTGGCCTCTGAAGATCGTTTTGATTATTTGTTGATTGAATCAACTGGCATATCAGAACCATTGCCAGTTGCAGCAACTTTTGACTTTCGTGACGAAAATGGACAAAGCCTTGCGGATGTATCGCGGCTTGATACGATGGTCACGGTTGTTGATGCTGTAAATTTGCTTAAAGATTTTTCTTCCCATGATTTCCTAAAAGACCATGGCGAATCTCTTGGCGAGGGAGACGAGAGAACACTCGTGCATTTGTTGACAGATCAAATCGAATTTGCCGACATTGTCATCTTAAACAAGGTGAGTGATGCTGGTCCTCAATTGGTAGACGCAGCGCGCAAAATCATCCGTAGCTTAAATGCCGATGCTAAAATTGTTGAGACAGACCATTCTGATGTGCACGCAGATGAAATTTTAAACACCAAAATGTTTGATTTCGATAAAGCGCAAGAGCATCCTATGTGGGCCAAGGAATTGTATGGTTTTGCAGATCATGTACCCGAAACACAAGAGTATGGTGTCGCTTCTTATGTTTATCGTGCGCGCCAACCATTTGTACCAGAGAAAATTGCACAATTGCTCAATGGCCCTTTAGAAGGCGTCATCCGCGCAAAAGGTCATTTCTGGCTCACATCACGCCCTGAATGGGTTGCTGAATTTTCACTTGCAGGTGCACTTTCATCAGTCTCGCCATTGGGGCAGTGGTGGGCGGCAGTGCCGGAGGCTAATCGGCCACAAAATGAAAGTGCGCAAACGTACTTTAAGGCGCATTGGCAAGAGCCGTGGGGGGATCGCCGGCAAGAGATTGTCTTCATCGGCGCTGGTATTGATTGGGAAACGCTGAAAGCCAGATTGGACGATTGTTTGGTCCCGGTTCATCAAGCATCTTCTTTGGATGAGTTGCCAAATTATCCTGATCCGTTTCCGGCATGGAGACGCGTGGAGCAAGCGGTATGACGTTCATCTGTGAGGAAGTAATCAATCTCCCCAAAGGTGTCATTATTGCAGATCACCCACAAGACTTGGTTAGTTTTCGCGAGCCAAACTGCGCTGCGGCAGTTTGGGAACGGCAGTTAATGCCTGAATTTCAATCTTGGTTAAATAATGTTCCTCCGGAAAACTTGCCAGAAGGTCGTCTGATCATACGTGTTGAGGATGTTCCAGATGCAATTGTTCAACTTTGCGAAATAGCTGGTACAAAAGCCTCTGCGCACCGTGATTTGCTGGTCAATGATATCGTCGCGTTGACTGAATTATTCGCAAGCTTGGTTGGATCAAAATACATCAGGGTGCGATTAGACAATATTAGCGATAACGCGTGTAGTAAATTTCATAAAGATGCCATTCAAGCGCGTTTGGTTTGCACCTATCTGGGAACAGGCACGCAATATGGAACGTTAGAAGATAGTGACGAACCGTCGCAAATCCATACAGTGCCCACAGGCGCGCCCATCCTACTTCGTGGAAAATTATGGCCTGAAAAACCTGATTCAGGTCTTTGTCATCGGTCTCCGCCGATTGAGGGAACCGGCGAAACGCGCCTCGTTCTAGTCGTGGACCCAGTTACAGACTCAGACAAAGAAGCCTAGCTGCCAATCCATTTTCAATAAAAGATAAACCTTAAATACCCAAAGGAAAACCAATGCTTAATCTGAAACGACTTATCGCGGCTATCATGCTGACGTTTGCGCTGGCTGCGACCGCATTAGCCCAGCAAAACAGCCTTTCCATAGCCATAACGTTTGGCCCAAATGCAGAAGTGCCAGATCCGCGAGCAGGTTATAATGGCTGGATGTCAAACCAAACGGGTGTTACCGAAACACTGATGGGCATCGATTACGACATGAAATTATACCCACGTGTGGCACAAAGTATGGAACAAGTTGATCCGACGAAATGGAAGGTGGTTATCAGAAATAATGTTTTTTTCCATGATGGCTCTGAGGTAACCGCAGAAGCTGTTATGAACGCTATTTCTGCAATTTCAGATGAAGCGCATCCGGGGTATAATGCGCGTGTTGTAAAATTGCTTGATCTTAAAGGCATGTCAGTTGAAAGTGACAATGTCATTATCTTTGAAACCAATAGTCCAAATGCGGCTTTCCCATGGACGCTATCTGAACCTGCGATTGCAGTTCTTGGTCCTGTGTCTGAAGCGTTTCCAATTAATGCGACAGGCCCCTTCATTTTTCGTGAGGCAATTCCAGATCAGCTCTATCGGGCAGAAGCTAACGACAATTACCGTCTTGGCAAGCCGGGCCTAAAAGAAGTTCGTGTTGTTGTATCCGGCGATCCTGCCACTGCCGCACTTGCGTTTGAAGCGGGTGAAGTTGACATGGTGATCAATTACCCGGAGGCAGATTTCAAGCGCATCCAAGATGCAGGTTCACTTGGATTTTCTGCGCCAACAGCGCGTTTATATTTTTACACAGTCAATGCTGCTTCAGGGCCAATGTCCAATCCATTAATTCGTAAAGCTGTGTCATTGGCTATTGATCGCCAAGGCATCGTGGAAGCGGCTCTATCGGGTGTCGGTGGAGTTCCAGCGGGAACGATTTATCCTGAAGGCAACGGCTGGGCTGCAGATATTGCAGCGACATACGACCCATCAGAAGCACAAAAACTTCTTGCAGATGCTGGTGCAGTCAAAGAAGACGAAAATTGGATGTTAGACGGCAAACCGCTCGAGATTGACATCGTAACTTATTCATCTCGTGCAGCGCTTCCACCGACAGCTGAACTTACACAAGCTTTCCTACAAGTCATTGGCGTTAAGGCAAACGTTCGCGTGGGCGAATATAGTGCAAGTAATGATGCGATAGCTGCAGGCGATGCAGATATGTTCTTGCAAGCATGGGTGACAACACCACAAGGTGATCCTGGCGCGGTTTTAGAAGCGTTGCTCAAATCAGATGGCGGATCAAACTCTGGTCAATACAAAAATGCTGAACTTGACAAGTTACTCGCCGATGGCCGTACGACATTTGATGCTGACGCGCGCAAAGTGATTTATGATAGGGTTCAAGAGATCGTTACATCAGATGCAGCCATGATTCCAGTGTTCCATGTTGCTCAAAATAACGTCGCGAAAGCAGGCTTGACAGGCTATGCTGTTCACCCAACTGAAACTTATTGGATAACACACGAAACAGCTTTCAAAAAATGACACTTTCCGTGTCCGGTCTGACCTCCACAAAGTCTGGCCGGATGATCTTATATCCTACATCGCTCACCATTGAGCCCGGTGCACGCATCGGGCTGGTTGGTTCATCAGGATCAGGTAAATCAACACTTGGTCATGTCTTAGTTGATACGCTACGTGCAAGAGGTGAGCTTGTTGCACATGTTCCACAAAGTCCTGACGAAGCGCTGGATCCATTGCGTCCATTAGACTTCCACTGGCGAGAAGCTGAGCAAGCGATGAAAATGGAACATGATCAGCAAAAGCAGGAAAGCCTCTTTAATGCACTACGCATCAAAGATGCAAATCTAGCCAAGCGTCCATGGAGTTGGAGCAGAGGGATGCAACAACGTTTTGTAATCGCCATGGCATTAATCGGAACGCCAAGTTTAATAATACTGGATGAACCAACTTCCGCTCTTGATCCAATTGTTGCCGCTGAAACGATGAAGCTTCTTCAAGATTATCTTTCAGACAAAAATACTTCAATGTTATTCATTACGCATGATCTGGGTTTAGCGTCAAAACATGTAGACCGGCTTATGGTGATGCATGAAGGTAAAATAGTGGAAGACGCAACAACGCAACAAATACTTCAAACACCTAAAACCGATGCTGCTAGATTACTATCGTCGCATAAAAGTTGGTTGTCGCTGCCATGCTGAAACTTGAAAAAGCCTCTGTAAAACGCGGGGCTATCTTTACGCTAGATGATGTATCATTAACGCTCAGCCCGGGGCAAACTTTGATGGTTGTTGGTGAAAGTGGTGCAGGAAAATCGACCCTCATTGCAGCGATACTTGGTTTGGTGAAAATATCTTCAGGCATTATTAGTTGGCGCAATGCACCAGTTAGTTCCTGCCGTCCTGCACTGGTTATGCAAGAGCCGCGCGCAGCGTTTAATCCCGTCTATAATCTTCGAAAATCGGTAATGGAACCCATTATAGCGCGTAAAATAAAGATCGCACCTACTCGCATTCAAAAACTGTGTGACGGCCTCGAGCTACCTTATGAATTATTAGATCGCAAACCCCATGAGGTTTCAATCGGACAAGCACAGAGAGTGGGAATAATTCGTGCACTTATTGCTTCCCCGTCTCTGGTTTTATTTGACGAACCTTTATCTGCCCTTGATGCGACCACACAAAAGCATACAGCGCGCCTTATTTCTGATTTGCAAGATGAGGAAGGTTTTGCAGCACTAATTGTCACGCATGATCTTGGTTATGCCGCCGCCCATGGCGATGAGATTGCTGTTCTTAAAAAAGGTCGGGTTGAAGAATACGCAGATGCAAATCAATTTATTGAAAATCCAAGAACTGATTATGGCAAAGAGCTCCGAGATGCAGCGTTTGCATTGGGTGCATTGGGTGCATTGGGTGGATTGGAACAAGGCGAGCACGAGGAGGAGCAAATACCATGAGGGATCTATTCGTTGCATTAGTGTTCCGCGGACTTTTTGTGCTGACCGGAACAGCCGTTGTAACTTTTGCGCTATTATGGAATGCGCCAGGTGATCCTGCATTATCGATCGCCCTTGCGCGTTATGACGCCATTGTCACACCAGATTTGGTAGAACAGATCCGCACGGAAGTGGGTTTTGACAAAGGATTTTGGTCCGCGTTTTTGTCTTGGGTAAGCCCACTACTCGTCGGGGACTTTGGCAATTCATCTGTCACAGGTCGAGCCGTATTGCCCGATTTATTGGTTGCTGCATCTTATACAGTACCGCTCGCACTTTCGGCCTTATCCATTGGATTGGGTTTGTCTATTCTTCTTGCAATTCTCGCAACAAAGACGCCTGGCGGATGGTTAGATCGTTTTGCCGTTGGTATCGCATCACTCGGCGCCGCAATCCCTGCATATTGGTTGGGATTATTGCTTATTTTATTATTTGCAGTTCATCTTTCTTGGCTCCCAGCCATGGGCGCTAGAACGACCTCTCACGCTATTTTGCCCGCGTTAACCCTTGCGTTGGGGGTGACTGCATCGCTTACACGTATTATTAGATCCGGCATATTAGAAGCGCGTGGCCAAAGCTTTCTGCCAGCCTTGAGGCGCAGGGGTGTCTCAACAAGAGGTATTGGGCGTGCTCATATAGTGCCTCATGCCGCAATTCCAGTTATCACGGTTTCCGGTTTAGAGCTTGCCTTTTTGCTCGAAGGCGCGGTTATGGTGGAAGTCATTTTTTCACGCCCTGGTTTGGGAACTTTTCTTATCGATGCAATTGAGGCCCGCGATTTTCCTCAGGTACAAGCCGCAGTGATCGCAATTGCGCTGGTATTTGTGATCGTCAATCTCCTTATTGATCTCATTTATCAAGTCATTGATCCTCGAATTGGAAAACAGGATGCGTAGCGTTGTGATCCTTATTGTTTGCATGATTGCACTTGCTGTTTTCGGTCCAATGCTTGCGCCTTATGATCCAACAGCGATCAACATCCCAAAACGCTTGCAACCTCCAAACAGTGAATGGCTGATGGGAACGGACGCTCTGGGCCGCGATATATTTTCAAGGCTCTTGCATGGGGCTCGCTGGTCGCTTGGATTGGCATTTATAATTTCAGTCATTGGCCTCTTTGTCGGGTCCTTGATTGGGGTGGCTGCTGCAATTGGCGGAAAAGCAACCGATTGGATTGTTATGCGCACAACAGATACATTTCTTGCATTTCCAGAACTTGTAGCGGCTGTCGTTATCGCAGGGTTTTTAAAGCCAGGTATTGAAAGCCTCATCTTCGCTTTAAGCGTGACCGCGTGGATGCGTTACGCGCGCATAGCCCGCGGAATTGGTTTATCTTTGCCGGATAAGGGATATGTTATCCAAGCCAAACTTGCTGGAATGTCACGCACGTCAATAGCGCGATGGCATTATCTGCCCGCAATCATTCCATCTTTAACGGTGGTCTGGACAGGTATGTTCGCCCGATCAATTTTGAGTATTTCCGCATTGGGTTTTCTAGGGTTCGGTGTTCAACCACCGATGCCGGAATGGGGCACCATGCTTTTAGATGCTCGTATCCACATGCGTTCGACACCACTTCAAATGATATGGCCTGGCATGGCGGTGCTCATTTGTGTTTTAGCAATCAATTTGGCTGGAGATGCGTTGCGCGATTCTCTGGTTGAGGAAAAACGTTCGTGAGCCACGATAATCGAGATAATAAAGTAGGCTTAGGAATAGCATTACGCATTTTATCAGGCCTGCTCGGCGCAGGAATGTTTATGTGTGTTAAAGCCGTTAGCGAAAATGTGCCTTTGGGCGAAATAGTCTTTTTCCGCTCGTGCTTTGCCATCATCCCGCTGTTGATCTTTCTTTGGTGGCGAAAAGAGTTTCCCCACGGTCTGGCGACGAAAAGACCATTTGATCATCTCATTCGATCTGGCTTTGGTGCAATATCTCTTTTCTTGGCTTTTGCAGCGATTGCGCGATTGAACTTGGCGGAAGCCATTTTGATTGCGCAATTATCTCCAGTATTTATGGTGATAGCGGCTGTCTTTATCCTTTCAGAACGTATGACAATCTGGCGCATTGGAGGACTAGCACTTGGTTTTATTGGTGTTGTGACACTTGTTTGGCCTGATCTGCTGAACAATTCGTCCGATGACACACGATTATTAGGCTATGTGCTTGGAATATTATCTGCAGCCTTTGGAGCGGTTGCACTCACGACGGTGCGTAGTTTGAACAAGACAGAATCTCCCGGTGCCATAGCACTATATTTTGTTATCACCTCAATGATTGGCGCATTGCTGACGATCCCATGGGGTTGGATAATGCCCTCAGGATCGAGCTTATGTCTTCTCATTGGTGCTGGATTGTTTGGTGGATTTGCTCATATCGCAATGACGCTTGGGTTTAGATATGCAGAAGCTTCACGCTTGGCGCCGTTTGAATATTTGGCACTGCTTTGGCCAATTTTAGCGGATTTGCTGATTTTCAAGTTGCCTTTGTCCGCATCTTTCTTGCTGGCCGCACCGCTTGTTTTAGCAGGAGCCGCATTTGCGGCAATGGAGCGAAAGACGAAATAAAGTTACAATGAGTGTGCCTGAGCGTACTGCTTATTAAGAGCTATTAAAGGCTTTTTGATTTCATCAACGAGAAAGTCTATCAAAACTCTGACTTTTCCGGTCAGCACATTGGATTTTGGATAGATCAGCCACAATGCCGTTTTGTCTGCCAAAACGTAATTTGGTAGAACTCTGATGAGGCTGCCGTCCTTCATTGCAGACGCCACACTCCACACAGAATTAATGGATATGCCTGCCCCTGCTTGCGTGGTTACTTTGTAGCTTAATCCATCATCGATGATAATTGTTTTTCCATTTCCATCAGTTTTCAAGATTGCCGTTTCCCCGGAACTTGATACCAACGTTTTAGGTGTGCTGTTTCGAAATGAAATGACTTGATGGTTTTTCATTTCATCGATGTTTATAGGCACGCCATATTCGTTCAAATAGCTCGGGGACGCACATAATATGCGCACATCATCAGCCAATTTTCGCCCCATTAAACTTGAATTTGTTATCTCAACGTTGCGAAGTGCTAAATCAAAGCTTCCATCGATAAGGTCAAACTGAGAATCAGATAATCTTAGGTCTAAGTTTAAATTCGGATTTTGCGAGAGGAATTTTGGTATTAGCGGACAAATATATATTTGTGCAAAAGAGCTAGGTGCCGCAAAACGTATCGTCCCGGAGACAACCGGTGAGCCAAGCCCAAGCGCAGATTTTGCCATATCCTCTTGCGCAATTATTTCTCTCGCATAGGGGAGAAAATTTGCCCCCTCCAACGATAAAGAAACTTTTCGTGTCGAACGGTGCAATAGATCGGCACCGATTTCTGTCTCTAACTTTGCCAGGCGCGCGCTCGCAACCGATGGCGCTAATCCCAGTGTTCTGCCAGCCGCACTGATATTTAACATATCTGCTGCGAGAGCGAAAAGTCGAATACTATCGATATCCATATTATGTTCTATATCCGAATTATGTAATCATAAATTGCTATCTTATACTCATTTCAAAGATAATCTATGTGTTTGTTCAGAAGCAAATTACGTTGAAGCGCTCATGCGATGAGCCCGTTGAATTGGCTTCAACCCAGATTTATGGAACAAAATTCGTTGGTTGTTCAAAGGTGACAGAGCCTAGGAAAGTTGGAAATGAACGCGCAATCTATGTCATTTAAAAGCATGAACAAAGCTTATAACGCGGTTTTTGTTTCCAATAAACTATCGGTAGGGTTGGTGGTTCCGCTTGATGCACATCAACACAATCCAGTTGCAAATATGGATCGGGATGTCGAGCGAATTCAATTGGCAGAAGAGCTTGGGTTTTCCTCGGTTTGGTTAAGAGATGTGCCGTTTAATGTACCAAGCTTTGGAGATGCCGGTCAGCTCTATGATCCATTTGTGTATTTGGGGTTTTTAGTGGCTCAAACCAAGTCGATCGGGCTCGGTGTCGCGAGCATAATTTTGCCATTAAGACACCCAGCACAAGTCGCAAAAGCAGCTGCGAGTGTGGATGTATTATCTGGCGGTCGACTTTTGTTAGGTGTAGCCTCAGGAGACAGACCTGAAGAATATCCGGCATTGAATATGTCTTTTGAAGATCGTGGCGAACGCTTTCGTGATAATGTTGAATATATCCGGCAAATGGCAAGGTCTTACCCAAGTTTTAAAAATGCGTCTGGTCGGGTTACAGGAGGCATAGATATGCTGCCAAAACCAACAGCTGGTAATCTGCCATTACTCATAACAGGTGGCAGCCAACAACACCCAGATTGGATTGCGCAAAACGGCGATGGCTGGATGACATATCCACGTAATATCGATGCGCAAGCGCATATTATCAACAAATATCGCGCAGGAATAAAATCGTTCGACCTGCCCGATAAACCTGTGATGCAATCGCTTTATATCGATCTTGTAAGCAATCGTGATACCAAGCCGCATCCTATTCATCTTGGGTTTAGATCTGGATCAATATACTTGGCTGAATACCTCAGATCGCTGGAAGATACCGGGATCAATCATGTTGCGCTTAACTTGCGCTTTAATAACAATGATATTGAAACAACGATGAAACAACTGGCCGCGGATATTCTGCCATTGTTTTCAAATCAGGAATAATTCTCATGAGTAAAACCATTTTAATTACAGGTGCAACAGATGGCATTGGTTTTGAAACTGCAAAGATGCTTGCAGCGAATGGAAACCCGATATTGTTACATGGCCGTAATGAAAGTAAATTGCAAAAAGTAGCGCAAGAGATTGGTGGCACGACCGAATCTTACATTGCTGATATGTCATCGCTTAAACAGGTCGATAAACTGGCACAAGACATCCGTGCCAGGCACACAAAAATCGACGTCGTCATTAATAATGCGGGCGTGTTAAAAACACCTATTGCCAAATCGAATGATGGTCTCGATATTCGGTTCATGGTCAACACGATTGCACCCTATGCTTTAACAAAAAACCTTTTGCCGATCATGGAAGTGACAGGACGGGTTATAAACCTTTCATCAGCTGCGCAAGCGCCGGTCGATATTCAATCCCTTTTGGGACATAGGTCGCTTGATGATATGGCAGCCTACGCACAAAGCAAACTAGCGATCACGATTTGGACACAAGAGTTGGCAAAACAAATGCCAGGTGGCCCAGTTTTTATAGCAGTTAATCCCGGCTCATTACTTGCAAGTAAGATGGTTAAAGAAGGCTTTGGCATCCAAGGGAACGATCTGAGCATCGGAGCCGAAATTTTATGCCAAGCTGCTTTGTCACCAAAGTTTGAAGACGCATCAGGTCAATATTTCGACAATGATATCGGCCGATTTGGAGCCCCTGACGCTTCTGCTAAAAATGAAAAGAACGCAGAAAATATCCTAACCACAATTGAAGATATTATAGAAAAGCTTCGTACGTAGTAAAATACTGAATGATATGCATAACCGGCTAATCATATCCATTGTAAACGGGCCGGTTTACGTAATAACCTGTTCATCAGAGCCGAAGAAGTAAAGGCGTTCAGGGTTGAAATGTAAGTAAACCTCTTGCCCTTTGATCTCAGCGCCAACATCATTTGTCCGAACAACTATTGTGCCCAATGCACCTGCATTGATATATAAAAATGTGTCAGAGCCCAAATATTCTGCCACTTCAACAATGCCCGAGCAATGTGCACCTTTCTTAGTCCCTAATGTGATGTGTTCAGGCCTCACGCCTAGATTGTGTAATTTGGAAATATCACCGCTTATTCCATGCGCTGCGGTGCCGTGATCGACGAGCGTGAAGTTATCACCCTCCGCACTGCACGGCATGACGTTCATTTTCGGACTGCCAATAAATTGAGCAACGAAAAGATTAGCCGGCTTTTCATATAGCTCACGCGGAGAACCAACTTGCATGATGAGGCCGTCTTTTAGAACCACAATCTTATCTGCAAGTGTCATCGCTTCAACTTGATCATGTGTGACATAGATCATTGTTGTTTTTAGCTTGTCATGAAGCTTTGCGATTTCAAACCGCATTTGAACGCGCAATGCAGCATCCAAATTGGAAAGTGGTTCATCAAATAAAAACCCCTTTGGTTCCCTAACAATAGCACGGCCAATTGCAACGCGTTGTCTTTGTCCGCCAGACAAAGCTTTTGGTTTGCGATCTAAATAAGCATCCAGTTCTAAAATTTCAGCTGCATGAGCTACTTTTGCGTCAATTTCAGATTTCGGTGCGCCTGCTGTTTTCAAGCCAAACCCAACATTTTCGCGAACACTCATGTGCGGATATAAAGCGTATGACTGAAACACCATGGAGAGTTCGCGTTCACTTGGCACACGATCGGTTACATCTTTTTCATCAAGAAGAATTTTACCGCGACTTGTTTCTTCAAGCCCAGCAATCATGCGTAACAGGGTTGATTTCCCGCACCCAGAAGGTCCCACAAAAATGACAAATTCGCCATCATTAATCTCAAGGTCGATCCCCTTGATAACCTGCAAGTTGCCAAACCATTTTTCAACTGCATCTAAACGTATAGATCCCATGGTATCTCCTATGCCGCGATGGCGTTCTTATTGGGTGAAATCCATGCAAGCCACAAAGCAGCAGTCCATGAAAACTGTCTTCCTATGCAACCTTCACCTGTTATGGAATTAAAGCATTCATAAAAACCAGATTGCTCAATTAGGGCCGCATAATCGTTTCTGATTTTCTCAGCCATTGTTTCAAAACCCTGCTCTTTCAAACCTAAAGAGATCATATAATTCATTTGAGGCCAAACAGGACCGCACCAATAGCGTTGGGGTTCAAAGTCAACCGCATCGGGATCCCAACTTGGCATCATAAATTTTACTTTTGATTGGACCCTTTGCATATTTTGGATCGTTTCTGCCTGTTGTTTTTCAGAGCCGACACCTGCGTAAAAAGAAAGCGCACTGGCATTTGAAAATCCGTCAGAAAATATGCCCGTTTTCACATCGCGCGCACAATATGCGTTGATTTTATCATTCCAGAGATATTCCGATCCTGCGTCTGCATCATCAATCCATGCTTGGATTTCATCCATATATTCAGACTTGCCAAATTGTTGCGCCAGCCACAATAAATCTTTATCTGCACGAAGCAGAATGAAGTGAATACATGGGTCAGCCATTAAAAATGGCCCTTCATTGGTCAGAACCTTTTGATCCCAATTGTGATCCCGGCCAAATTTTACGATGGTAAGATATTTATCATACTGCTCTTTACTTGGTCGCTCGTTGGCATCAGCATGCACGGTATCCATGCGTATATAGGTTTCAAGATCGGGATCCACCATCATGTTCTTGAGGCCGATTTCCCAATCAGGGCAATTGTCTCGTCCAGTTTCCCACGGGTGAACTGTTGCAACAACAGGACATCCGTCCGGCTTACGCTCTTCATGGTACCATTTGTGCCAGCCGTAAAATGCATCAAAGAGTTTTTCGGCAAAGTCCTTATCAAACTGGCCACCGCTCTCAACCAAAGATCTTGCAACAGAGGCCGCGACAGGCGGCTGCGAGATACCTGTTGATAGCACCTCGCAATCATGACATTGCCAGGTTTCAGGACCCGGAAAATAATCAGGATCGTTGCGACGGAAAATGATCGATGGAACCATCCCGTTTTCCCATTGCCCGCCAAAGAGAAACTCAATCTCTTGCCAAGCGCGTTTTCGGTCGTAAGTTGCTAATCCAAGCGCAACAAAGGCCGAATCCCAATTCCATTGATATGGATATAGACGTGCTGTTGGGACCGTATAGCCGCCACGATCATTATTGCGCAGAACTTCAACTGCGAGTTCATCTAAATTCGAACTCATACATTTACCCCTTCACACTACCAGCGGTGAGGCCAGCAACTAAGAACTTTTCAAACCATAAGAATATCGCAAGCACAGGAACAGTTGCGACAACAGCACCTGCCATTAAATGTTGTCTTGGCACTTCAGATGAGTTGAGCGAGACAACGCCGCGCGAGAGCGTGAACATGTCTAAATCATCAAGGAACATAAAGGCGAACAAGAACTCATTCCACGCGATCATGAAGACATAAAGCGCAACAGAGGCTAATGCGGGCAATGACAAAGGCATTGTAATTTTTGCAATCACACCCACGCGCGATAAACCATCCATGAGCCCTGCTTCTTCAAGTTCGCTAGGTAATCCACGGAAATAACCTTGTAGCATGTAAAGCGCCACGGGGATTGTTGTTGCAGGATAAACAATCAGCAGGCCGGTGAGCGAATTACGTAATCCTGCTTGCGAGAACACAGCGTAAAGCGGGATTACTAAGACAATCGCCGGAACCATATAAATCAGTAAAATTGACCGCGATAAGAAGACTTGTCCAGGAAAGCGAAGTCTTGCAACTGCGTAAGCACCCGGCACCGCAAATAACAGCGTGATGACAACCGTTGCGACTGACACAA
>CAJQOR010000444.1 GCA_905479965.1 uncultured Rhizobiaceae group bacterium
CACGCGTATCGCGGCACAAACAGGTTATGGGTCAACTTCAGACCGCGAAGAAATAACTGGAAATGCGTCGCTGAAATTTGCAGATGATTGGCGTGTATTTGGTGGTACGACCTACGATATTGACGGTAAAGACTTTACGACATCAAATCTAGGTCTTGCTTACGAGAATGAATGCTTCATTATCACAGGTGTTTACAATCACACACATTCCACAAGTATAGCACAATCTGAATGGGATGTGGGACTGCGCATAAGTTTTAGAACATTAGGTACGCTAAATGTTGGTGAAACGGCAGTTGGACGGAAGTTTTAAAGTTGGTAGCGCCCCGGTCATAATTTCACCTGATAATTGGGTAAAATAGCTTGGGGTTTTAATCATTGGGGCAAGCTTTAGAGGAGCCAACCATGGCGGTATTAATGGCATTGAAAACAAAGAGAGCACTCGCTGCAGGCGCTATGGCGCTTGTATTAACGCTGGGTACAGGTATCTATGCGCCGAACGATGTTCAGGCTGCGAGCGAAATAAAAATTGTTGTTAACAAGCAAGCAATTACCAGCACTGATTTAAGACGGCGCGCCGCGTTACTCCGCCTACAAAGACAGTCCGGAAAATTATCCACAAAAGCGCGCGAGCAACTTATCGAAGAAGCTCTTATCCGCCAAGAACTCACCAATCGCCGCGCGTTACCGAGCCAGTCAGAAGTAGATCGCGCATTTGCCAACTTTGCTTCTGGTAACGGCATGTCAGCAAAACGTATGGGCTCTATCCTTAATCAGGCTGGTGTTGGTGCAAAGCACTTTAAAGATTTTATTCGTCTTCAAATCGGTTGGCCGCGCATGGTTTCAGCAAGATATGGAAGTTCTGGAAAATTAAGCACTCAGGATCTTGTATCCAAAATGCTTGAGCGCGGAGACGACAAACCAACGACAACTGAATATATACTGCAGCAGGTTATCTTCGTTGTACCGTCTTCAAAACGCAGTAAATCAACGCTGAACCGCCGCAACACCGAGGCGAAACGTTTTCGACCAAATATCGATAGCTGTGAGACAACCAAGCAAAAAGCAGTTGGCTTAAAAGATGTCACGGTGCGTAATCTTGGTCGCTTTTTAAAGCCAGAATTACCTCCTGAGTGGAGCCCGCTTATTTCTAAAACGGCGGCTAACAAACCAACAGGTACACGCTTTACTGAGAAAGGTGTTGAATTCTTGGTTATCTGTAAATCACGAAGCGTCTCAGATGATAAAGCTGCTGAAATGGTGTTTCGTCTGGAACAAGAACAATCCGGTGAAGCCAGCGCTAATTCAAAGAAGTACCTAGATGAATTGCGTCGTCGTGCGGTCATAGCCAACCGCTAAGCGATTTCAATATTAAGGAATAAAATCATGCGTGCTGCGCCACTTGGCCTGACAATGGGGGATCCGTCGGGCATCGGCCTTGATCTGAGTTTACAGGCCTGGTGCAAACGTCGTGAGCTTAATTTGCCAAGCTTTATCTATATCGGTGATATTGATGCGTTAAATGCGCGAGCATCAAGTTTAAACCTTGATGTAAAAGTCATTGAGACCAGCCTGGAAGATGCAAGCAGGGGCTTTGACCAATTTATTCCCGCCATTCACATGCCTAACGCTGCACCCGTTGTTACAGGTGAACCAAATGCTGATAATGCTCCCGCGATTATAGGTGCGATTGATAAAGCTGTCGACTTAGCAAAAACTGGAGCGGTGTCAGCGGTCGTGACCAATCCAATTGCCAAATCTGTGCTTTATGCTGCGGGTTTTAAACATCCAGGACATACTGAATACCTCGCCAGCTTGGCCAAAGACGAAAATGGAATTGAACCACTTCCTGTCATGATGCTTGCGGGACCGCAATTGCGCACTGTTCCGGTTACAATTCATATTCCACTCATGTCGATTATGACGCATTTAACAGCGGATCTGATTGTTGAAACCTGCGCGATAACAGCAAGAGATTTAACAACACGCTTTGGCATCAAAACACCACGCTTAGCCATTTCTGGTCTTAATCCACATGCGGGTGAAGATGGTGCTTTGGGGCATGAAGATGCTAAATATGTCGCCCCTGCAATCGTACAGTTACAAAAAATGGGTATCGATGCGATCGGTCCCCTACCCGCAGATACGATGTTCCATGAAGATGCCAGAGCCAAATATGATGTTGCTATTTGCATGTATCATGATCAGGCACTCATCCCTGCAAAAGCGCTTGGGTTTCATGATGCTGTGAATGTTACGCTTGGCTTACCTTTTATTCGCACATCACCCGATCACGGCACAGCCTTTTCTATTGCAGGCAAAAATATTGCGCGAGCCGATAGTCTCATCGCTGCAATTAAAATGGCAGCTGAGATGGCACAGATCAATCAAAAGAAAGATAACTAAATGGCAACAATCGATGGATTACCGCCATTAAGAGAGATCATTGAAACTTATGATCTTGCACCAAAAAAAGCACTAGGTCAGAATTTCTTGTTAGATTTAAATCTAACTCAGAAGATCGCACGTGATGCCGGTGACTTAACAAGAAGCACTATTGTGGAAATTGGTCCTGGACCAGGTGGATTAACGCGCGCAATATTATCACTTGATGCCAATAACTTAATCTCCATAGAAAGAGACGCGCGTTGTTTGCTTGCACTTGAAGAAATTACCAATCATTATGACGGCCGACTAAAGGTCATTGAAGCTGATGCACTCACCATCAATATTGCTGAATTTGCCAAGAATGAGCAGATCAAAATTATAGCAAATTTGCCCTATAATATCGGCACACAATTGCTCACAAATTGGCTGACTTCATCCGTCGATAATCCTTTTTGGTCTACGATGACCTTGATGTTTCAGAAGGAAGTTGGGCAGCGAATTGTTGCCCGCGTGGGCGACAAACATTATGGCCGCTTAGGTGTGTTATGTGGGTGGATGACCCATGCCAGTATTTCGTTTGATGTGAATAAAGAAGCTTTTAGTCCGCCACCAAAAGTCACCTCATCAATTGTGCATTTGGAACCTAATACAAACCGCATTGCTTGTGATCTTAAGAAGCTTGAGCGTGTAACCCAAAGCGCCTTTGGACAACGCCGTAAGATGTTGCGCCAGAGCTTAAAACCACTTGGTGGCGAGACGTTGTTGGAGAAAGTTGGCATTGACCCAACGCGCCGCGCAGAAACTCTGGAAATTGAAGAATTCTGTGCATTGGCAAACGCGATTTAACGTTTAAGATGTTTTTGATAGACTTTCAATAAAATCGAATAATCCCGGGCGACGATCACGACGCAAACGTTCTGCTTCGACAATGCATTTCACGGATGAGAACGCTATGTTAAGATCCTCATTTACGACGACATAATCATATTCGCCCCAATGGGACATCTCATCGGCTGCATTTGCGAGACGTTTTTTAATAACTTCTGCAGTATCTTCTGCACGCCGATTTAAGCGCGCGCGTAATTCTTCAAATGAAGGTGGTAGGATGAAAATAGACACAACATCTGTTGACATTTTATCCTGCAGTTGAAGAGCACCTTGCCAATCGATATCAAACAACATGTCACGACCTTCAGATAGCGCGTGCTCAGCGGCTTCTCTTGGGGTGCCATAATAATTACCATGGACTTCGGCCCATTCCAGCAAACCATCACTATCACGTAAGCGCTTAAACTCGACCTCTGAAACGAAGTGGTAGTGCACCCCCTCAATTTCGCTATCGCGGCGCGGTCTGGTGGTCACACTCACAGATAAGCTTAAGCCTTTATCTTTATCTAGCAGATTGCGTGCGATCGTTGATTTACCAGCACCTGACGGCGATGATAATACAAGCATGAGCCCGCGTCGCTGGATTGATTGGGAAATTGATGTCTCACTCATCGCTGTTATTCCACATTTTGGATTTGCTCTCGGAATTGATCAACGAGAACTTTAAGCTCAAGGCCAATTGCAGTCACATTTGCTGCATTTGATTTTGAACAAATGGTATTGCATTCTCGGTTAAATTCTTGCGCTAAAAAGTCAAGACGGCGTCCAATTGGACCACCACCATCGATCAGAGAATTTGCTGACACAATATGTGCAAGTAGGCGATCAATTTCTTCTTGAAGATCCGCTTTTGTCGCTAGTATAGCCGCTTCCACATAAAGCCGTTCTTCATCAAACTTCGAATTACTGTCTATAAGGTTTTGAACCTGATTTTGTAAACGCTCTTTAATGGCATCTTGGCTCCGGGAAGGATCTGCAATAACCTTTTGCACCAATTGGGAAACTTGCGAGACTTGACTTTGCAAAACATCGGCTAATGCTTTTCCTTCAGCTTTTCGCGCTGCGATGAGACCATCAAGTGCTGTTATGAAGCCTTGCTCAATCGCTGTTAAGAGCGCTGATTGCTCATCCTGTGACCGTTCCACATGGCGCTCTTCCAGAACACCGCGAATACCTAATATTCCATCAGTGCTTGGTTTATCAAAACCCTTTGCTTCAAGGTCTTTTGATATTTTTATAACGCTATCAAGTGCGGATTTATTGACGACTAATTCGGTTGCAGCGCCCTGCTCTTTAGCCGTTAGCGATATTTGCAAATTGCCTCGCGTTAAAACGTCCGCACATTTGCTGCGCATTTTCTGCTCAAGACCTTCAAAGCCAGAAGGAATGCGCATGCGAACATCCAAGCCTTTGCCATTGACCGCGCGTAGCTCCCACATCCAAGCGACATTGCTACAAACCCCATCTGAGCTTGCATATCCGGTCATTGAGCAAACTGCCATGATTTCCCCTTAGATTTTAACGCTTATCACACGCGCAACAAAACAACTGTTTTATTAATTGGAAGAACTATCTGTCTTTGCAGCTTTTCTTCGCTCAGCCTCAATTTTGCGCCATTCAGCCACATTTGCATTGTGTTCTGCAAGCGTTTTTGCAAATGCATGACCACCAGTTCCATCAGCTACAAAGAACAAATCCTCTGTGCGAGACGGATTAATGACCGCTTCCATGGCCTGCAAGCCAGGATTTGCAATGGGAGTTGGTGGTAATCTATCGATTTGATAGGTGTTATAATCTGTCTTTTTATCCAGATCACTTTGGTAGATCGGTCGGCCAGATGGTTTCCCTTCACCGCCAAAAATACCGTAAATAATCGTCGGATCAGATTGTAAACGCATGCCTTTATTCAGGCGATTGATAAACACACCAGCAACTAGCGGACGCTCATCAGCTTGGCCTGTCTCTTTTTCTACGATGGAGGCAAGGATCACCATTTCCTCTTTCGTTTCAATCGGAAGATCAGCAACACGACGGGCCCACAATCGATCAACGGCACGTGTCTGTGCGCTGGTCATTTGATCTAAGACCTCTTGGCGAGTTGTGCCACGCGAATATTTATATGTGTTTGGTAACAAGCTGCCTTCTGCGGGAAGTTCTTGTGGCAAATCACCGGTTAGATCCTCATCACTTTTCAAACGCTCGAAAATTTGGAATACGGTTAAACCTTCTGGTGCCGTGAATGAATACAAAATGGATTTACCCGATTGCAGAAGCACCATGATTTCGCGCATGGATGAACCTGCTTTAATTTCATATTCGCCTGCTTTGAGGGAATCACCGTCCAGCAAAACGCCCGACGCATGCCTGAACACTCTTGAATCTGTGACAAAGCCAGCGGCTTCTAGATCATTTGCAATGGATACTAAACTTGCACCATCGCGCACAACAAAACTTGTTGTTTGACCCAGTGGACCTTCGCGTTCGAATAAAACTTTTCCAAGATAGAGCGCACCACCTGCTGCTAAAGTGACAAGCAACAATAACGTCATTAAAAAGTTTAGAAAAATAACTGTTTGTGAACGTGCGCGTTTAGAACGAACGCGTTTAGGCGGCTGGGGTGCTTTCTGCGGTTTGAGTGCTTGCGTCGGCGAGACCGGAATTATTGGTCGCTTGCTTTCGTTATTGCTTTTATCGTCACTCAAATTAGATCCAGCTCTATCTTCGGTTTACCAGAATTTTCAACAGCATTTATATCCATCTTTTATGGCAAAAACAGAGCAAAAAGAACAATACAGCTGATTTATTCATATCTTTTCAGGATCAAGGATGCATTTGTACCGCCAAACCCAAAGGAGTTTGACAACGCCACATTGACTTCTTTCTTACGCGCAAATTTTGGTACCAAGTCGATCTTAGTCTCAACGGCTGGGTTATCAAGGTTTAATGTTGGTGGAACGATGTTATCGCGAATAGCAAGTGCTGAGAAAATAGCCTCAACAGAACCAGCAGCACCTAGTAAATGCCCGATTGCCGATTTTGTAGATGACATAGAGATTTTGCCTGCACTATCGCCCATAAGACGTTCAACGGCACCTAGCTCAATTGTATCGGCCATGGTCGAAGTTCCATGAGCATTGATATAATCAAGTTCACTTGCATCCATTCCCGCACGTTTAAGCGCCATCTTCATACATCGATATGCACCATCACCATCTTCTGAGGGTGCTGTGATATGGTAAGCATCGCCTGACAAACCATAACCAACAACTTCGGCAATGATATTTGCCCCACGTGCTTTGGCATGTTCAAGTTCTTCCAAAACCATAATGCCAGAACCTTCGCCCATGACGAAACCATCACGGTCAATATCATAAGGACGGGAAGCACTTTGCGGAT
>CAJQOR010000445.1 GCA_905479965.1 uncultured Rhizobiaceae group bacterium
TCAATTATTCTGAAATTTTAACATCGTTTTTGATGGAGGAAGCCAAATGATCAAAATTGAAGCCTTGCGGGTTTTCGCAAACGTCGCTGAAAATGGCAGTTTAAAAGAAGCTGCAGAGCAACTTGGGCGAACACAATCTGCATTGTCCATGACACTCAAACAGCTGGAGGAAGAACTTGGCGGCGCACTATTTGAGACTGATCGAAAGCGAAATTTGACGAATTTGGGTGAATATGTTTTGAATATTGCGCAAGAAATGCTTCATCAACATGATCAAGGCCTTGATCTTATTGAACGTTATGCGAAGGGAAAGTCTGGTCGGTTGCGAATGGCATCTGTCCCGTCAGTTGCGGCATTATTGTTACCAAAACTATTACGGGGTTTTTTATTAGATTCCGACGGTGCAGACATTGATCTTGTTGATACAGATAGTGTTTCAGTCAGAGACGCGGTTGCTTCAGGGCGGGCAGATATCGGCATTGCAAGTGCTGGGGAAGGCATGGAGGGGTTGAGAAGCGACGTGCTTTTCAGTGACCACCTTTACGTCATTTGTCGTCGAGACAGCACATTGGCATCTCAAACCGGCATGATCGAATATAACATGATCGCATCAGAAGCGCTTATCATGAATGAGACCCTTCTTCAGCTTGATCACCCTGATTTCTTAGCCGTTGCGTCTCGTAGCCATTTGAAAGTCCGTAATATTCTCTCTCTTTTAGCCATGGTGAGCGCGGGAGCAGGAATCACAATCCTGCCAGGTCTTGCCAAAGTTTCCCTTGATGAAAATTTGATCGCGCTACCTCTTGCCGACAAAAATTGCGCGCGCCGGGTGTGCGTGCTCACAAGTGCACAACGCACTCCCAGCCCATTAGTTGAGCAAATGGTAAATCATCTAAAAACACATCTGCCGCATATGGCGCGCGAGAAAGTAGATTTAGATGTTCTGCGAAAGACATAGCACCTTTGAATGTCACCAACTGGCACGAGGCTGAATTCTCTAGCTGTTTTCGTGACTTCCCAACATGCCGGACAAGCGGATATCATTTTAGTTATTGGTTTCGACAACTGATGGCCCATGCCGAACATAATGAACGTGGCCGCAATTTTCGTTCAGAAAACACTCTCTATCCAATCAGAAAGTACCCGTTCTGCAATCCCCAAACTCGGATTTTTGGGATAAACCAGTCCATAATACGTGCCATCTGCAACAAACCCCAACGGGGCAGACAGTCGGTTTCGCTCTAAATCATCACTGGCAATCATGTGCGGACAAATGGCAACTCCCAACCCGCTTGCAGCGGCCTCAGCCAGTAAAAAGTGGTGATCAAAAAACCTTATCTCTTTTGGTCTGTGAACATCTGGATGTTTGAGTAACCAAGCTGCCCAAACATCCGGGCGAGTCCTTGAAGCAAGCCCGACAAAGTCACCCGTCTTGAAGGCTGCAACCATCTCTGGTGCCATTACAACACCGACCTCCTCGTCAACAAGTTTATCCACTTTCCATCCGGGATCAACAGCGAAATCCAACCGCCTGATCGCAAGTGTCACGCCATCCTTCTCAAAATTTAAGGTGCCGCCGCCGACTGAAAGATGGACAGGAATATCAGGATGCGCATCCTGAAACTGGCTGAGTCTTGGGATCAACCAACGCATGGCAATCGACCGTTCGCAAGACAGCACGATTGGTTTTATACCCTCTTTTGCACGAATTGTGGATAGCGTTTCGCCGATGACAGAGAACCCTTCTTGAGTGGCCCGGGCAAGCGCAACGCCATCTGATGTCAATGCGATTCCACGACCGTCAGGTATCACCAATGAAATACCTAAATCGCGCGACAGCTTCGCAACACGACGACTAACTGCACCATGTGTCAAAGCCAGTTCTTCGGCTGCGGCCCGCATCGATCCGAGGCGAGCTACTGTTTCGAACGCGCGTAAATCGTCAAAAGATGGTATTTCTGATCGTCTCATTCGTGATATTATATCACGAATAAAGTTGAAAATAAATCGATTTATTAACTCGAATAGATTGTTATTATCACCATATGAATTCGAAAAAACCATATGTAGGTATCGTTGCAGACGATCTAACCAGTGCAGCCGATGGAGGCGCTCCCTTCTGGGATAACGGGTTACAGGTTGCTGTGTTGCGTAAAGACCAATCACTTCCGACTTCAGATGTAGTATCAATTGATTGCTCAAGCCGATCACTAAGCGAAAGCGCCGCAGTGAAGGCGATAACGCGAGCAACTAATGCTGTCGTCGGTGCTCAGGTACTGTTCAAAACCGTCGATAGTACATTACGTGGCCACATTCGGGCTGAGATTGGAGCAGCTTTTCAGGCCAGTGGGCGGAACCGATTGGTGGTCGCGCCAGCCTTTCCCGACGCTGGAAGGACCACCAAAAACGGGGTACAATATGTAAATGGCAAATCTGTATGCCACTCGGACTATGCCAAAGACCCGGTACACCCAATTCTTTCGTCGCAGATATCCGATTGTATTCCATCCGATGTTCGAAACGTCGTCATTCTCGATGCGGAAACACAGCAGGAACTGAACGAACAGGTTGGCGCGCTTGGTGAAATAGAGACAACTCTTTGGGTTGGCTCGCCTGGATTAGCGACTGCTCTTGCCAAACAAACTCCCGCCAAATCTAGCGTCAATTCGCAGTTGCCAACAGCCGATTCTGTTCTTGTGGTCGTCGGCAGCGCAAACCCTATCAGCAGGGCTCAAGTATCACAGCTACACTCCGAGCCGCGTGCTGCCTGCCTTGTTGCCCCTAATGCCCGCTCCTCTGATCCGAAAAAGGTTCTAGCTGATTTGCTCAAGTATGCACCAACAAACAGCGATCGTTTTGATGCAATTATTGCGACAGGCGGTGATACGATGGAAGCTCTTCTTGAAAGGTTGGACGTGCAGCAGTTTTTTCTGGCTGGAGAAATTGAACCTGGATTTCCTCTCGCTCAAGCAAATCTTGCTGATGAAAAATCCATAATACTTGCGATGAAGGCTGGAGGGTTTGGCGACAAAAACACATTGCGTCGTGCAGTTCAGTATCTTTGTTCCTCAAACGAAACCCAACGAGAAATCCAAAATGATGTATAGCGCAAGACCATTAGCAATCACAATGGGCGACCCTTCAGGGATAGGCCCGGAAATCACGATCAAAGCACTACTCAAAAATGATGCCGCTAGGCGAAGCGTAGTCTTCGGCTGCCCCAATGTTATGGAACGAGCTGTAAAAACGGTCAATGCGAACTTTAA